>JAEDMD010000308.1 GCA_016303195.1 Oscillospiraceae bacterium
GAGATAACATCCCCCTTGACCCCAGAACGTGCGCCTGCGGCGCTTTTTTTATATTATTTAAAAGTGAATGCTGTTGCCCTGTTTTCAGTTACAGCACAATAAAATCTTCATTTTTAAAAAAAGAAATAGTTTTATTATGATCCATTCTGAGCTGACTAATCGTCATTTTTATGGTAAAGCCTATAAAAATTCACATATTATTAAAAAGTATATTGTTGACTTTATTTAAAAAAGTGTTATAATAGAATAGGAATATTTTATTGAATCGAGGGGGATCTATGGATAATATCAGCTTCGCTGCAGCTTTTGAGGATTTTCTCAGCGAAATGCAGAAATACGAAAACTCTTTCTCAGGAGATATCAGCAATGCTTTTTCTAAAATTTGCCCTGTTCTTCGTGTAAGTGCTGTACGATCCGATTTCCGCAATACTATCTACGGAAACCACATTGAACCTGACAGCGTTAAGTTTTTTTACAAGACCGATAATATCGACACCGATGCAGAACTGCGCTTTAATTATACGACTCCGGGCGAGGACATCGCTACATACATTTTTTACCAGTTTAAAGGCGATCTTCCGTGGACAGACAATGAAAAGTCAAAGCTAAAGAATATCAGCGAAATGCTGTTCATTTTCAACAGCCGCTCCAAACTGCTCCAGATATCCAGAAATCTTGCATACTATGATGCCGAATTCAAATGTTACAATATCCGATATTTCCAGAGATTTCTCGGCAAACTGGTCAAGAGCGGAGATATCTATGACTATGTCGCTGTGAACTTCAATATCAAACAGCTTAACAAGATCAACAGCCGATTCGGGCGAGCAAACGGAACTAAGATCATGGAGCGCTACTGCGACATGATAAATGGCACTCTCGACGATAAAGAGGCGCTTTGCAGACTTGGCGGCGATAACTATGCGGCTATTGTCAAAAGAACCAACTACCCAAATATAGAAAAGCTGATGCTTGGCGCTGTTGTTCCCGCAACCGACCTTTGCGGCGAAGATGTCCGTGTCGCCTCATCGGCAGGTATATACAATATCACACATCAGTCTGATAAGATAACTCCTGGCGAGATATTGGACAGAGTGCATATAGCCATGCACGCTTCCAAACGTACCGTAAAGCCACAGATAATTGAATATGATAAACAGCTTTACGAGATGCAGAAACGTTCCGCCGATATTGCTGCTGCTTTTGATGATGCTCTGATCAATAACGAATTTCTCGTTTTCTATCAGCCAAAAGTCAGCCTCAATGATTATAGGATCGCAGGGGCTGAGGCGCTTTGCAGGTGGTTCCATGACGGAGATCTGATATCTCCGGGGGTTTTCATCCCGATCTTCGAGGAAAGCAACGATATCTGCCGTCTGGACTTCTATATGCTGGACAAGGTATGTTCCGACCTGAGCAAATGGATAAGCAACAGTACCGATCCCGTTCGGATATCTGTCAATCTTTCAAGACGGCATCTTCGTGACAGTGATGTTGTTGACCGTCTTGTATCCATCGTGGACAAGCATAACGTTCCCCATAAGTACATAGAATTTGAACTCACTGAAACTGTCACAGAGGGCGAATTTCGTGAGCTTCAGCAGATGATAAGCGGACTGAGAGAACACGGCTTTGCTACTTCCGTTGACGATTTCGGAACAGGCTATTCTTCGCTGAATCTTATCAAGCAGATCCCGTGGAACGTGCTGAAACTGGACAAAAGCCTGCTCCCTGCCAAAGGCTCGGAAAATATCTGGCAGGACAGAGTTCTTTTCAAGTATATCGTTGCAATGGCTCAGGAAATGGGACTTGAATGTGTTGCAGAAGGAGTTGAGACTCCTCAGCAGTTGCAGATACTCGCTGATAACAACTGCGAAATGGCTCAGGGATTTATTTTTGATAAACCCATGCCTTCGGAAGAATTCGGCAGTAAACTGAACAGTGAAAGCCGCAGATATAGTGTATAAAAATCAGCCATAAAGAAGTGAAATGCTCCTTTAAGGGTGGTACTCTTACAGCAGTTTTTACACGTGATATTGAGGGAAACCCTTTTGAAAAAGGGTTTCCCTAACTGGGACCTGTCCCCTCTGTCCTTCGG
>JAEDMD010000052.1 GCA_016303195.1 Oscillospiraceae bacterium
AAGAACCCTTTTTCAAAAGGGTTTTCCTCAATATCACGTGTAAAAACTTCTGTAAAAGTATCACCCTTAAAGTCGGGGTTTTGTTTGGCTTATTCAGCGTCTGTGTTTTTTTCGATGTAGTTAGCGATATCGCCGACTGTCTTGATCTCCTCGACTGCCTCGTCAGGGATAGACAGATCGAACTCATCCTCGATAGTTGTGATAAGATCAACAACGTCGAGAGAATCAGCACCGAGATCGTCCTGAATGTTGGAATCCATTGTTACCTCGTCAGCATCTACGCTGAGCTGTTCAGCAATAATGTCTTTCAGCTTTTCAAAAATCATTTATTTATCCTCCATCATTTTAATTAAAATCGGTCATTCAGAGAACGCTCCGATTTTTCTAAACTTAGTATAACGTTCTTTCAGCAAAACGTCAATATCTTTTTGGCATTTTTCAGGAATTTTCTGTGACAAATATTCCTTGATATTTTCTGAAATTTTGTCTAAATCGTTATGTGCCCCTCCGAGAGGTTCTTCGATTATAAATTCCGCAATGCCTAAATTCACCATATCTTCGGCTGTCAGCTTCATTATCTCGCTTGCTTCCTGCTCACGGGATGCGTCCTTCCAGAGGATGCTTGCGAAGCCTCGTGGTGAGAGAACAGAGTACTCAGCGTTCTCCAGCATAGCAAGCTCGTCACATACACCAAGAGCGAGCGCACCGCCGCTTCCGCCCTCACCGAGGACGATGGAAATTATAGGTGTACGGAGAGTCATGAATTCGGCGATATTTTTTGCTATCGCCTCGCCCTGACCTCTTTCCTCTGCTGCTACGCCGCAGAAAGCGCCGGGAGTATCAATGAAGCATATAACAGGTCTGTGGAATTTCTCAGCCTGTCTCGCAAGCCTGAGAGCCTTTCTGTAACCCTCAGGGTGCGGCATTGCAAAATTGCAGGCCTTGTTCTCATTGATATCTCTGCCCTTTACCTGAGCGATTATGGTGACGGGTCTGCCGTCAAGTCTGCCGATCCCGCCGAGAATAGCTTTATCATCTCCGCAGAGACGGTCGCCGTGCATCTCATAGAAATCCGTGAAGATAAGCGGCAGATAGTCCTTTATAGTCGGTCTGCCCTTTGTGTGGATAAGCTGTAAGCGTTCCCACGCAGTTTTTTTCTCATCCATGTTCAGACCTCCTTTTCCTTTGGATAGAAGCCGTGAAGTTTCAGAAGATGTGAAAGAACGCTCCTCATCTTTCTGCGCTCCACTATCATATCAACAAAGCCCTTGTCGTGCATGAATTCCGCAAGCTGGAAATCTTCGGGAAGTCTCTGCTTGATAGTTCCCTCGATAACTCGTCTGCCTGCGAAACCGATAAGCACCTTCGGCTCTGCGATTATTATATCTCCCAGTGACGCAAAGCTGGCTGTAACGCCGCCTGTGGTAGGGTCTGTCATAACAGCGATATAAAGTCCGCCTGCCTCGCTGTGGAGCTTGACAGCGCCCGATGTCTTAGCCATCTGCATAAGGGAGACTATTCCCTCCTGCATACGAGCGCCGCCTGATGCTGTGAACATCACAACAGGCATATTATTCTCAGTTGCATACTCAAAAGCTCTCGTTATCTTTTCGCCGACAACGCTTCCCATGCTTCCCATCATGAAACGTGAATCCATGACACCGATGACCACGGGTGAACCCTTGATAGTTGCAGTACCCGTTATAACAGCATCATTGATGCCTGTGGAGTTACGGAGTTCTGCCTGCTTTTCGGTATAATCGGGGAAGTTCAGCGGATTTGCGCTTATCATGGTCTTGTCGAACTCTCTGAAGCTGTCCTTATCGACAGTAATAGCGATACGCTCCTGAGATGAAAGTCTGCCGTGGTAATTACACTTGGGGCAAACTCTGTGAAGCTCCTCATATCTTGAAAGAGGGCTTGTCTGTGTGCATCTCGGACACTTGAACATAGGCGGTCTGTATTCTTCTTCGCCGCCTCTTGCACGTTTTTTTACAACGTCAAAAAAACCTTCAAACAATATTATTCACCGCTTTATTTATGATAGCCATCAGCCCTTAGCCGTTAGCCGTTAGCATTATATAATTTATGCCGTTCCCTGCAATATTTTTACTTCTTTGTCTTGTTTTCCATGTAACGGCCGAGGAAACCGATGTCGTAGTTTCCGTTTTTGAAGTCATTGTTTCTGATAAGATCAAGCTGGAAGTCGATATTTGTAGCAACTCCCTCAACGATGAATTCCGAAAGCGCCCATCTCATTTTGTTGATGGCATCCGCTCTGTCAGAACCGTGAGCAATGAGCTTGCTTATCATTGAGTCATAGTAAGGTGTGATGGTATATCCCTGATAAACTGCGCCGTCTATTCTTATTCCCGGGCCGCCCGGCATATAAAGTGCTGTGATAGTTCCGGGGGACGGACGGAAGTTATGATCGGGGTCTTCTGCATTGATACGGCACTCGATGGCATGACCTCTTATAGTGATATCGTCCTGTGTGACTTTCAGCGGAAGTCCTGCGGCGATCTCGATCTGTGCCTTTACTATGTCAAATCCTGTGACTTCCTCAGTGATGGGATGCTCGACCTGAATACGGGTATTCATCTCCATGAAGTAGAAATCACGGTTCTCGTCAACGAGGAATTCGATAGTGCCTGCGTTGTAGTAACCGCACTGTTTAGCGGCTGTGATAGCGGCATTTCCCATCTTTGCACGAAGCTCAGGTGTGATTATCGGGCTCGGACATTCCTCAAGGACTTTCTGGTTTCTTCTCTGCATTGAGCAGTCACGCTCACAGAGGTGGATATAATTTCCCTGCTTGTCAGCGATTATCTGTATCTCCACATGATGCGGATTGATGAGGAATTTCTCGATATATACAGTATCGTCGCCGAAGAAGTTCTTAGCCTCCTGCTGAGCGGCGATCATCTGTGCTTCAAGCTCTGCGGGAGAATCAACACGGCGGATACCACGGCCGCCGCCGCCTGCGCTTGCTTTTACAAGAACTGGATACCCTGCCTTTGAAGCTATCATCATAGCCTCCTCAACGGAGCTTACAGCGCCGTCAGATCCGGGGATAACAGGCACTCCTGCGGCTTTCATAGTTTCCTTTGCCGCCGCCTTGTCGCCGAGCATTTCTATCGAATGATAGGACGGGCCGATAAATATAAGACCGTGCTGTTCGCATAATCTTGCGAACTCGGCATTTTCCGAAAGGAAGCCGAATCCGGGATGGATAGCGTCACAGCCTGTATTTATAGCCGCCTGTATAATAGCGTTCATATTGAGATAGCTGTCCTTGGTAGCAGGAGGGCCTATACATACAGCCTCGTCAGCTATCTGGGCATGGAGCGAAGATCTGTCAGCGGTGGAATATACCGCAACGCTCCTTATGCCTATCTCACGGCACGCTCTTATGATACGCACCGCTATCTCGCCTCTGTTGGCGATAAGTATACTCTTGAACATTTATGTTAAATCTCCTTCTGAGCAGCCGATCATTTTTTGTCAGCGTCGGCAACTATAAATGTTATCTCGCATGATACAGCCTTTTCGCCGTCAACAGTCGCAAGGCATTTTCCTGTTCCCACAGGGCCTCTTGTGCGGATTATCTCAACTTCGAGGTCGAGAACATCTCCCGGAACTACCTGTCTGCGGAACTTAGCCTTGTCGATACCGCCGAAAAGACCTATCTTGCCCTTGAATTCAGGCTTTGAGAGAAGGCACACCGCACCTGCCTGAGCCATCATTTCTATCATGAGGACACCGGGAGTAACGGGATATCCGGGGAAGTGACCCTTGAACCAGAAGTCCTCCTCCTTGATATATTTTCTTGCGTGAACCTTTACGCCGACTTCCATATCGACGATCTCATCTATAAGCAGGAAAGGATCACGGTGAGGTATCACCTGCTTGATCTGTTCCTGATCCATAAGTATATCAGCCATAATCTTTCTCTCTTTCAATTTGATCCAGCAGTTACTGCTTACTTTATGACCATGACAGGCTGATCGTATTCAACGGTCTGACCGTCGGAAACGAGGATATTTTCAACAACTCCGTCATATTCGGACTGTACCTCGTTCATCAGCTTCATGGACTCGATTATCATGATAACATCGCCCTTCTTGACGGTATCGCCGATCTTTACGAAAGGCGGCTTGTCAGGTGAAGGAGCGGCATAGAAAGTGCCGACGATAGGTGATTTCACGATATTTCCGTTTACCTCGGCAGCCTCGCTCTTTTCGGTAGCGGAAAGAGCGTCCTCAGGTGCAGGCATATTCTGCACAGGTGCGCCCATGAAAGGCACAGGCATTGCAGGCGGAGGCGGAACCGGTCTTTTTCCCTTTATAGTGATAGTTCTCTCGCCGTCCGCAATGGTAAGCTCAGAGAGTTCCTTTTTATTGATTATGTCAGCGAGCTTTTCGATGGTCTCGATATCGACCATATCCAGAATCTGGCTCATTGTGTGTCCTCCTTATTATTCTGCTTTCTTGAAGCAGAGAGTTGCATTGTGTCCGCCGAAGCCGAGGGAATTTGACAGAGCCGCACGGACTTCCTGTTCATAATTCTTGTTCGGGCAGTAATCAAGGTCACATTCCTCAGCAGGATTCTCCAGACCGACAGTGGCATGGATGAAACCTTCCTGAATGGACTTTGCACATACAACAGCTTCAACAGCACCTGCCGCACCGAGAAGGTGACCTATCATAGACTTGGTGGAGCTGATCTTCACATCATGAGCCTTGTCACCGAAAGCGAGCTTGATAGCGGCAGTTTCATATTTATCGTTAAGGCCTGTGGAAGTGCCGTGAGCGTTGATATAATCCACATCAGCAGGAGTAAGGCCTGCTTCTTCCATAGCCAGTGTCATACCCATACCTGCTGCCTCACCGCTTGGCATAGGAGAAGTCATGTGATAGCCGTCACAGGTAGCGCCGTAGCCTGCAAGCTCAGCGTATATCTTAGCGCCTCTTGCCTTAGCGTGTTCATATTCTTCCAGAACCAGAACAGCCGCACCCTCACCAAGTACGAAGCCGCTTCTGTCCTTGTCGAAGGGGATGGAAGCCTTTTTCGGGTCGGTAGCCTTTGTAAGAGCCTTCATGTTAGAGAATCCGCCGAAAGTGAATTCCTCATGAGTGCTTTCTGTACCGCCTGCAAGAGCGACATCAAGATAGCCGTCCTTGATCTTGCGGAAAGCCTCACCGATGGAGTGAGTACCCGATGCACAGGCTGTGGTAACGTCGAAATTAGCGCCACGGAAACCTGTTTTCATGGAAACTGTACCTGCTGCCATGTTTGAGATCATCATAGGAACATAGAAAGCAGAAACACGGCTCGGACCTTTTTCGAGGTACTTGGAATGCTCGTTGATGGTGAGATCAATGCCGCCGATTCCCGAACCGATGATAACGCCTGCCCTGTAAGGGTCGATGTCGGAGAAGTCCGAACCTGCATCCTCAAGAGCCTCATGAGCGCAAACAACTGCATACTTTGTGAATCTGTCCATGCGCTTTGCTTCCTTTTTGTCAAAGCATCCCTTTACGTCATAATAAGCTGTCTCATCGAAATCACGGACGATACCGCCGAGGGTAACGCCTGTTCTTTCTGTGTCGTACATATCTATTTCAGTGATTCCTATTTTATTTGCCTTGATACCGTCCCAGAACTTTTCAACTCCCGTACCGAGAGGAGTAACAGCTCCGAGACCTGTGATAACTACTCTTCTGCTCATACTAAATCCTTTCAATTCAATTCGTAATGCGTAATTATTGGCGTTCGCATTAACTCACGGATTCAGAAAATTATAAATTAAATAATTTTTAAATCCGTCCCCGACAGGGGACACCGCAATTACGAATTACGCATTATGCATTATGCATTACATTGACAGTCCGCCTGATATTTCGATGACCTGACCTGTAACATAGGAAGCGTCATCGGAAACGAGGAATGATACGACTGAAGCTATTTCCTCAGGCTCGCCGTATCTTTTAAGTGCGACTGCATCTATCATTTTAGCCTTCAGCTCGTCCGAAAGCACATCTGTCATTGGTGTATGGATAAGACCGGGAGCAACGGCATTGCAGGTGATATTGCGTGAGCCGAACTCCTTGGCTGTTGTTTTCGTCATGCCGATGATAGCGGCTTTGGTAGCGGAATAGTTCATCTGTCCCGGATTTCCGTAGAGACCTGCAACAGAAGAAACATTGACGATACGTCCGTGTCTCTGCTTCATCATAACAGCACAGACGTGCTTGGTCATATTGTAAACGCTTTTCTGATTTACAGCAATAACAACGTCATAATCCTCCTCACTCATTCTTGCAAGGAGCTTGTCCTTAGTGATGCCTGCATTGTTAACGAGAGCGTCGATAGTTCCGAAATCAGCCTTGACCTGCTTTACCATAGCCTCGCACTGATCGAATTTTGAAACATCAGCGGCATAGCACTCAACCTTTACACCGAGCGCACGGCACTCCTCTGCAACTGCGAGAGCCTTTTCCTTATCGCCGTCACTGGGATAGTGATTGAGAGCGATATCGAAGCCGCCCTTAGCAAGTCTTTTAGCGATACAAGCACCGATACCCTGTGAAGCACCTGTGATGATAGCTGTTGCCATATTTGTTACCTCCGTATTCAGAAAAATTTTCAGCGTAAGCGGCGATGCCTACTGTACGTCCTGTATATATAAAGACTGTTTTTACAAAACACTGATATTATTGTAACACACATCAGCCGAAATGTAAACAGGCAATTTGTCATTTTATGCCATTACAAATGTAACATCATTTTGCAGGGGCGGATGATATCCGCCCGTTTGCGTCTTATTCTTCAACGTCCTTTTCAAAAACAAGGTCGATATATGTTGCGCCGCCATAGCCATTGATGCCGACAGGAATATGGTCAACATATTTCCAGCCCTTTTCAGCCATACTGTCTATGACCTCTCTGTGGGAGAGTTTGCCTTTTTCCTTGCTTGTGCGGTATTCTCCCCAACTGTTCTTTAAGGATATGTATTTATACTGTTTCATTTCCACCTATATCATTCTTCAGGGGGATGATATCCTCCCCTACTTGGGTAAATGTTGTTTTTCGGTTATTTGCGGTAAGGCATGGGACGTCGAGGACGCCGTCCCCTACTGATTTCTAATTTCTGCTTTCTGATTTCTGAAACAAGCCTTACTTGCAAAGGAGCTTTTCAGCGCCGTCGTTTATCTCCTTAACGATATCGGCACAAGGCTTGATATCGTTTATCATGCCTGCGATAGCGCCGCAGAGGAATGAACCGCTTTCAAGGTCACCGTCAACAACAGCACGGCGGAGTGCGCCTACTGTGAGGTTCTCGAATTCCTCAGGTGAGAGTGTGCCGTCCTTTTCGCCGTTAGCCAGCTTCTTTGCGAACTTTGTCTTGACGTTTCTGCATGGGTGGCCTGTGTATCTTCCTGTTACAACGCTGTCAGTGTCCTTAGCCTTGATAACGAGGTCTTTGAAAGTCGGATGTATCTGACACTCCTCGGAAGCAAGGAAGCGTGTACCTATCTGCACACCCTCTGCGCCCAGCATGAAGGATGCCGCCATACCTCTGCCGTCAGCGATACCGCCTGCGGCAATTACAGGGATGGAAACTGCATCCACTACCTGCGGAACGAGACACATTGTTGTGTTCTCGCCGATATGTCCGCCTGATTCCGTACCCTCAGCGATAACAGCGTCAGCACCGCTCTTTTCCATTCTCTTTGCAAGAGCGACCGACGGAACAACAGGGATGACCTTGATGCCTGCTTCTTTCCATGCGGCAACGTATGTGCCGGGATTGCCTGCACCTGTTGTAACGAATGCGACTTTCTCATCTATGCAGAGCTGTGCGAGATCGGCGGCATTAGGGCTCATAAGCATTACATTGACACCGAAAGGCTTGTCCGTCTTTTCCTTGCAGAGACGTATCTGCTCACGGAGATAGTCAATAGGAGCGTTACCGCCTGCAATGATGCCTGCGCCGCCTGCATTTGAAACAGCGGCAGCAAGAGTATGCTCAGCGACCCATGCCATACCGCCCTGAATTATAGGGTATTCTATACCGAGAAGATCTGTGATTCTTGTTTTCATTATTACACTCCCTTATATTTTGTGGGGGCGGATATCATCCGCCCGAACAGCATTTAACATTTTGACACGAGCGGATTATCCCCGCCCCTACGCAATTCTCTATTAATATTCCAATATGATACCGCCGTATGTCAGACCTGCGCCGAATCCTATGAGGGCAAGTTTCTGACCACGGCTGATAGTTCCATTTTCGATAGCCTCGAACAGTGCAAGAGGGATCGATACAGATGAGGTATTGCCGTAATGGTCAAGGGTAACGATGAACTTATCCATCGGAACGCCCAGCTTCTTTGCGGCAGTCTCGATGATCCTTACATTTGCCTGATGCGGCACGAACCAATCTATATCAGCAGATGTTATGCCGATCTTTTCAGCGGCAAGCTCGAATGACTTAGGCAGTGCGTTTACTGCGAATTTATATACTTCCTTGCCGTTCTGGTACAGCTTGTGCTGAGCCATTGCAGGGAACGGGTCTTCAAAATCGCTCTCAACTGCAACTTCGGGAGCAACATCGAGCGTTCTCGCACAGAGATAGCCTGCTCCGCTTCCGTCCGAACGGAGGACTGACGAATACAGCTTGTCGCTCTTTTCAACAACCGCCGCCGCTGCGCCGTCACCGAAAAGTATGCATGAGCTTCTGTCGGTGAAATCGAGGAATCTTGAAAGTGCCTCATTTGCAACAACGAGGATATATTTCATATCATTGTCGGTCTCAAGAAAGCGTCTTGCGGTATCAAGAGCATAAACAAAGCCCGTACAAGCCGCATTAAGATCAAAAGCACCTGCGTTAACAGCGCCCGTATTGTTCTGGATGATACTCGCCATGCTCGGTGTATGGAAGTCGGGAGTAGCGGTGCATGAAATTACAAGACCGATATCCTTCGGGGCTATCCCTGCGGCTTCGATAGCTTTCAGAGCCGCCTGAGTTCCCATATACCATGTAGGCTCCCATCCTGCCATGCGGCGCTCGGTAATGCCCGTTCTGGTGCGTATCCACTCATCATTTGTCTCCACGAAACGTGTAAAATCATCGTTGGTGAGGGTCTGCTCAGGAAGATATCTTCCCATGCCCAGTATATTGATTCCCATAAAAAAACTCCTCTGTGTCAATTTGTCCGCCTTCGGAATAGTTATGTCGCTGCTGAATAAACACGGGTGTAATGTTCATAGGGGCGGATGTCCTCACAGAAACAGCCCGACCGAAATATTACACTTATCTAACTTAAAGAAATCTATTGAAAAATCCGAAAATATATGTTATATTATATCTATGGGCGAAATAAACCCATGTTCTTTATATTATAAATCATTTTTGATATTTTTGCAACGATATTTCAGCACTTTGACGAGGCAAAACCAAAACATCGTCACTTTGCATAGTTTAATTCCAATCCAATCGTTAAAAATAATAATATCATGCATAATGCACAGAAAGGATGTTACACATTATGACAATTTCACTATTTTCGGGACAGGGTTCTCAGTATGAGGGAATGGGAAAGGATATCGCAGAAAGCCTGCCTGAACTGCTTTCAATTTACGAAGCAGGCTCGGCTATCCTCGGCAGAGACCTGAAGGAGATATGCTTCAATGCTCCTCTCGACGAACTGTCCAGAACAGTGAATTCACAGCCTGCTATCATGGCTACTTCCATCATCTGCCTTGAAGCCGCCAAGAGCAAGGGCTTCACATTTGACGGTGTTGCAGGTCATTCTCTCGGAGAATATGCCGCAATGTACGCTTCGGGAATGGTATCCCTTGAAGATGCTTTCCGCCTTATCAAGGCTCGTGCAGAGGCTATGGAGGAAGCTACACAGTCATCAAAGGGCGCTATGGCGGCTATCATGAAGATAGAGCCTGAAAAGGTAGAGGAAGTATGCGGAAACGCAAAGGAATACGTTACCGCTGTAAACTACAACTCCCCTGTTCAGACCGTTGTTGCAGGAACTCCCGAAGGCATCGCTGAGGTAAGCGAGATATTCAAGGAGATGAAGGCAAGAGTTATACCGCTCAACGTTGCAGGCGCATTCCATTCAAAGCTCATGCAGAGCGCCGCTGACAAATTCTATGAGACAGCTAAGACCATCACTTTCAATGCACCACAGTGCAGATATTACTCAAATGTAACAGGCGGAGAGCTGACAGATTTCTCCGACATGGCATCACTTCTCGCAAAGCACATCGTTTCCCCTGTCCGCTTCACATCCGAGCTTAACGCAATGGCTGAGGCAGGTGCAGAGACATTTGCGGAATTCGGCCCCGGACGCACTCTCACAGGCCTTGTAAAAAAGACACTGAAAGACGTTACAGCCGTTAATGTCGAGAATCTCGAAACTCTCGAAGCCCTTATGGATTAAGGCAATACCGCACAGAGCTGGCGGTGCAGATACGCAGTCAGATTTTTCGT
>JAEDMD010000309.1 GCA_016303195.1 Oscillospiraceae bacterium
GCAATCCTTAAAATGACACAGAATATCAGAAGGGCCGCCGAAGGCAGCCCCTACATTTTCTTTCTTAAATTTGTCGAATTTTTTGAAAACTGATTTGCGTGTTGCCCTTGCACAGCTTCAGTTCGCAAAGAAAAACGGGAGACATTCGTCCCCCCGTTTTTTTGTTATGCTATTTTCTCAATATGAAGCTCATAAAGGGTAACGTTGCTGTAATCCTTGCCGCCCATCTCAACGATCAGCTTTGAAGCCTTGTCAGTGACATCAGCGGTGAATTCCTCGGAGAATGGCGTTTTTTCACCTTCAATGGCTACCTTTGCGCTGTATATCTCCTTACCGTCGGATGACTTTATGGAAATTGGTATCTCCCTGCCCTTGTCGCCTGTCATTTTGAAGGATATACGGTACTTTCCGCCTTTTTTCATGTCGATGCCCGAAATATCCATGCAGATATCGTCAGACTTAGTACCGCCGCTGACAACATTCACCCAGAACGACTTGTCATAGTCCGAGAAGAATGTTGATGCATTTGCGCCCGATGCCTCGTTCTTAGTGATATCATACACCGCATCAGCCGCAACGTCAAGGCCTATCTGGTCGGATTCCAGACCAAGAACCTGACATATCTTATCAGAAAGCACTGCCGCACTCTTTTGCTGTGTCACCAATGATGGATGCCAATCAGAGCCAAGACCGTCATTCTGCATATCCTGTACAGCCGACTGATAGCAGGTGATCTTAGTATCATTTGTTGCCTTTCTGAAATCCTCAACTGCGCCCTCAAGATATGGATAAAGCTCCGTTGCACCCATAGTTCCGAGAGTACAGATGATATGTGCGTCAGGGTTGCACTTTCTCACCTGTTCGAGAAATTCTGCGTAATCTTTGCGGTATTCCTCCATTTTCTTCTCGTCCGTGCCGCAATAACTGCTGTCATTCGTGCCGAGGTTGATGACTACAACATCATTTGGCTTTGCGGTGAAATCCCATGCCTTGCGGTAATCCTCAGGCTTACCGATATACTCATAATATGGCGGAACAAGTGAATCTGTATTCTTCTTTCCGTCGCTTGTATAGCCTGAAACAATTCCGTGTCCGCTGTAACTTACAGCGCTGTAATCCGCATCCAGCTTCTGAGCGGTGAGATATGCGTATGATTTGAGGAAATTTTCTGTTGTGGTCTTGAAATTCTCGTACTGATCCTTGCCCTCGACACCGTAAGCGCAGGTGATAGAATCGCCTATGAATTCTATCCTGTACTTCTTATCAGCAGTAGGAACAACGGGATTTGCCGAATCCGAATCAACGGTAATATTTTTAACACCTATCGCACCGTTGTTTGCTTCGGAAAGATGAATGATCTTGACCTTTGCAGTTCTCGGAGCAGTACCGCTGAAAATCTCAACTTTCTTCGATTTTTCGCCCATTGTCTCGTCAACCACAACTTCATCGTCCACAAGAACAGCATAGCGTGACTGATAGTCCTTGCCGTTGTTGATACTGCTGTCGCCTGCCAGTTCAACCTCAGCGGAACGTGCATTCACCGTGAATTCTACCGCACTGCCGCTGTGAACGAGCCATGTGATGTCATCGGCTGTGTAGTTTCTGCCCACTGAACGAACTGTTGAATCGCTTATCGGAACAGTGGTTTTAGTAAACTCCCCTGTGGATGCGGAAAGAGCCTTTCTCATGGCGATAAGGTCAAAAACATCCACCGTACCGTCGCTGTTGACATCCTGCCCCTCGGACATTTTTGCAGTTCCGTGGAGAGCGCCTGCTAATGCTTTAAGGTCATCTGCACCGTATTTCTGTGCTGCGAAAACGGATGTACTGACAGCCGAAAAAGCCATAATAAGGGCTGCGGCTGCCGCAATTTTTTTCTTCATGTCTGAATCACTCCCATTTTTTATTTTTATGGAATAATTATATCACATAAATATGTATAAATCTACCGCTAAATTAAAATATAGTTAAGGTTTAATTAAATATCAGATAAAAATACATATATCTTTCCACAAAAAATTAAGTCCGACTTTCGTCGGACTTACAGTCTGTCAAAAAAGTTTGAATCAAGCCTGAAACTCAAACATCGGGTTTCC
>JAEDMD010000053.1 GCA_016303195.1 Oscillospiraceae bacterium
GTTGTCGATCATGCTGACGAAATTTGTGACCATATTCTGTAATATCATCGGCACGACCATCAGCAGGACTTGCCTGTAAAATCTTTTGTCACCGATAAATTTTTCTTTAAATGATGTAAACATATTTTCCTTTCTGTAAAATGCAAAAGTGCCACGCAAGCACACAAGTACTTGCATGGCACACAATGACAAAAATGCACTAATCTATGACTACGCCCCATCCTGAGCTTATCTTACTATACAATCGCATCTTTTCCTGCTTTTTCTGGTTCTTGAAGATAACCATGATGAAAACAGCTACGCCTGCTGTAAGAACGAGTGCAAGAACTGCACCGATAGCGCCGAGGTGTAAAAGGCCTACGAAAAGAACCATAAATACGACCAGAGCAGCAATTATCAGAGGGAGACAGAAAGTTGTGAAGCTCCTGTTCTTTACCTTGATATAGTGCTGAATGTCCTTGATATTCAGGCTTTCGTAATTACGTGCAATAAAATTATCAGGCTGTGCCCACTTGCAGAACTGAGCAACACTATCGAACTTGATAGTGTAATCCTGGTAATCATGGAACTTCTCATTATAATGAGAAACTCTGTATGTTACGAGAACAGAATTAGGTGAACCTTCTGCATCCATAACATGAATAATATTACCTGCTTCTGCCTGACCTTTCAGGGTTTTAGAGACAAGAAATTTTCTATCTATTGCCTCATCAATATTAAGCAAATAAGTCATAACCAACACTTCCTTGACATGTAAAATTATTAAACAGTGCTCTTTAATCTATTTGATACAGGTCTCAGATCAAACAATCTAACAAAATATTCTGTTTTGCCTTATATTTATTATATCATATTGATTTTTAAAATGCAAGGCATAAATGAAACTAATCCCTAAAACTACGCATATTTTCGCCATATACGTGCATTTGAGGACAAAATCACCATTACTATTTGACAAATCCGATATCATTATACCACAAGTAAAGATTCGTTAAGCATATTGACGAAAATAATACTTAATGCAATAATCTGAAGCACGAATTTGTAGAAAATAACGGAGATCGTTACATTTTCTTCTTGATATTATTATTTGCCTTAGCGACCTTTTTCTTATCCTTCTGGAGTTTGAGCATATCTTCCTTTGAAAGCTGTTCTGCCTCTGACTCGGAAGCTACGTCATCGTCACCGAGGAAGTTGCTGAGACGTTTCTTGTAAGCCGCACCGCTTGCGCCTGCGCTTGCCATAACGCTCTGACTCTGCTGATAAACGCTTCTGTTCGGAACACCACCGCCCACATGAACTGAAGCGCCGCCGTAAGCTGCACCGTTGCCGTAAGGTGCGGCATTAGGCATATTTCCGTTCTGCTGATATCCGTGAGCACCGTTCATGTAAGGATTCTGCTGTGGATATCCCTGCTGAGGATAACCCTGCTGAAATCCCTGCTGGGGATAGCCCTGACCGTACATTCCCTGCTGGGGATAACCCTGACCGTACATTCCCTGCTGGGGGTAGCCCTGACCGTAAATTCCCTGCTGAGGGTAGCCCTGACCGTACATTCCCTGCTGGGGATAGCCGCCCTGCTGTGGGTAGCCGCCCTGCTGTGGATAGCCCTGAGGAGGAGTCATGTATGGGTTCGGGAATCCGCTTGCGCCCACTTCCTGAGCATCGGCAGGCTGATCGAACAGTGAATTCACACCTGCGCCGCCCTGTGCAGCGGGAATTTCCGAAGCAGCCGCAGGGCCGCCGTAGAACGGGTTGTTCTCGTCAACATCGAAACCGTTTGCAAATTCAGCAGCAGCGCCTACCTTTGCACCCTCCTGCTTTTCAGGAACGGGAGTATCATCGTCATATCCGCTGAGGAAATCAGGAGTTGCAACAGAAGTAACGAGACTTGCTGCTGTTACAGATTCCTCAGGATTGAGTATGATCTCACAAGCGCCGTTTTCAACGCTTGCTCTCATGAGCTTGGCGAGACAGTCCTCACTTGGCTGCATGAAACTGTTGTCATCGAGGGTAATGAGTATCATCTGAGTAGCTCTTGCACCGCCTGCTGCAATAAGAGCATTGGCAGCAATTTCTTCTGCGGCGTAGGTCTCGACAGTGCCTTCATCTATCTTAATGCCTGTGATTCCGGAGAATATCTCCTGAGAATTGGCTATGATAAGACAAAGGCAGGCATCGGGATCAGATGTGATATCAGGTCTTGCCTCTTTGACCTTGTTTGCAAAATTCTGGGCAGTACTATATAATGTGCTTTTATCCATAGCTAACACCACTTTTCCTTTTCGCTGATTTTATTTTATGCTTATAGCATATATGTGCTGTTTTTCCAATTTCCTATCCGCTATGTCCGCCCTGCATCGTGCTGCGATCCGCAGCATCCCCAGCCGATCAGACCTGTTTTCTGAGAGTCTCTGCTTTTCTGTCAGCCGCTTCCTGTTTATTCTCCTCCACACGCTGTCTGATGAGGGAAATGCTGTCATTGAGCAGATCCTCGTCAAATACGCACGCCAGAGAGATATCGTCCTCTGTTCCGAAGCGTGACCTTTTGGTCAGATTATTAACTATGACCTGCTTAAATTTTTCAAGGTTAGTAAGCTGACTGGTGATTATCGTGTGGTAATCGAGGAAGTCATATTCACTGCCGAAGGAGGTATAAAGACCATCGGTAGAAGCGAACATTGCAATGACTTTTTTCTTATCGGTATAAAAACTGCTGAACATAGTAGCAGCGTTTGAATTACAGATAGAAGCAGTAACGTTGGCGGGAGCTGATTCGTTATACTCCATAGGCATAACTGCCTTTCCGTCATCAAAGAGGGCAACGAGAGTACCGTCACCTATCTGAACGCCGAAAGTAAACTCTCTGCCTGCAATAGCGGCGATAAGCGTTGAGCCATAGTAAGACTCAGGCTGTATCTTTTCAAACTCCTCGTCAGTGAACTTGCTTCTTTCCTCCGGGGTAACAGGGTTTTCCTCAAGGTGTTTTGAGACCTTGGTGTTCCAGTTAGCGATTATCTGTTTTTCTATATTTCTGAGGATCATCTTGTGATTTTTCGGAAAATTCGCCTCAAATTCATCAGCATCCTCATAGAATCTGTCAATAGCCTCTATGGTAGATTCAACAGCATACTTTGAACCTATGTGGCTTCTGAAATGCTTTTTACTGCCGTGGCCGTCTGCAACAACGGCGATGGCGTAGTTGTCAGCAACTTTGAAGGCTGAGCTGTCCTGGCAGACCAGACCTGTTTTTTCATGGCTTGCGCCCATTACAGATTGACTGAAACCATTGAACATATTGATCCATCCTCCTTCCATAAATTATTGCGGGTCAGTGTACATATTGATATCTTGTAATGCACATTACCAACCTGTATCGAAGGGGACATCGCTCTCCTCTACCTGACTTCCGACAAGTTCCTGGATCTGCTGACCGAGGAGCTTCTGCTTTGCAGCGAAAACGTCCTCCTCGCCGATCTCTCTGCCTGTATCGTCTGAGAGAGTCATACTCTTGCTTCCGATCTGTGAAGAAGTAACAGCGATGATCTTTATCATCTGAGCGAGCTGACCGCCTGAATAAGCGTGGACAACAGTGTCCTTAGAGCCTGTGAACTCAGCGAGAACATCGTCATTAGCCTCGTTGCCGATACCGAGAGCAGCCTTCAGACCAAACTTATACCAGCTGTTTGACTGGAGTTCCTTGAGGCCTTCTCTGTAATCATCCGAAGGATAGCCGTCGGTCATGAGGAAGATAACGGGAGCGAAGGAGAGTGAAGGTGAATTGAGGAAGCTGTTTCTGGACATTCTGAGAGAAAGCTCCTTGAAAGCAGCGCCCATGCTTGTAACACCGTTTGCTCTGAGTCGTGCCCACTCAAAGTCCTCGATCGGGATAGGTGTTGAGTACATCCATCTTACATCTGTTGAGAAAGTGAGGACAGCGACCTTGACTTCTGTATCAGCCTCGCCGACTCTGCGTATTTCAGGGATAAGCTCCTCCATAACGGTATTGAGCTCGCCCATTTTCTTTCCTTTCATGCTTCCTGAGGTATCGATCAGGAAGAAGATAACAAGGCTCTTTCTTGAAACGCCTGTTGCACTGAGGGGATCGTCGTCAAAATCGAGAGCATTGCCAGCCTGTGTATTCTGAGCTGCGGATGAAGCAGCCTCAAAGCCGTCTAACGCAGCGTTCATAGCAGCGCCTGTAATTTTTTCATTGCTCATAAATAATACTTCCTTTCAGTATATTGCTGTGTAACAAAATGCTGTATATGGTTATATCTTTGCTGTTATACCGCCGAAATCTATTTCAAGGCCCTGCCATATCGGGAAGCCTTTTCCGGGGGCGATATCATAGAATGCTCCGTCAGGCATTTTAGCCCTCCAGATACGCTCGGAGCAGTTTTTGATTCCGAGGACACCGGGTTTGAGCTTATTTTCAACAAGCTCGCCTGCAACGGTAGTGAAATCGTCGGATTCGGGGGTTATCTCGCACTCATAGAACTTACAGCCGAGGTAAAGGGGCATACGTGATTCTCTGTTGCTGAATCCGAGTGTAGCGAATTCGATACCGCACTTGGGGCATTTGAATGTTTTTTCGTTGGGCTGAACGAACATTGAGGTGAAGTTTGTTCTGCCGCAGCCGCACATGATTATCTCGGAACGGAGGCGGATGAACAGCTTCTGCCATTCGTTCTCGATGATACGCTTTGCAGGTTCATCGATACCTGTTGTAAAGGAGCGGATGAAAGCATCCTTGATGTAATCGGGATAAATTCTCCAGAACTTGATAACATTGTCATGGATACCTCTTACGGGGCGGTTAGAAGCATCATTGGGGTCATAGACAAAAACTGCGTTCTGACCGTAATGTTTGAGTTCGGAGGCTTCAGTAAGGCACACATCTCTTACGACCTTTTCGCCTTCCATCGGGTCTCCTCTGAAAAGGAGCTTAAAGAGAACGACAGCGAGGGAGTACTTATCGGTCTGGACATTCGGCTGAGCGATGCCTCTTACGACCTCAGGAGCCATATATCCCGGTTTTCCTCCGATACCGAAGTTGCTTCCGTCAGGAGCGATATTATCACAGTCGCAGACGAGAACTGCACCTGTATTGACGTTTATGAAGAAACCGCCGTCGTTAAGGTCCTGATAGCTCTTACCTGCACGGTGGAGCTGACGGAAAGCGTTAACGATGTTGATGACTGCGGTTATCATGGCAGTGAGGCTGGTGAACTTAACGTCTCTCTTGACAGCCTGACCTGTAAGAGGGTCTATCTCCAGCTTATATGTGTTGAGGATATCCACGAAGGAATCGAATCCGTCGGGCTTCAGCTCCATGATATAGCCGAAAGTTCCGTCCTCAGCTTCTTTAGTAAGGTATTTAGGCCAAAGGAATTTATTGCTTGGCGGACCGTCGCTTATGTTGGTCTCAAGGTTTTTGCGGAAAGCCTTGGGCTTCTTCATCTTGTCGATGTCGTACCATTTAAGCGCCCATTTCATTCCGTTGAAGCGGACGAGGTAAACAGTACCCTGACCACCGCTTCCGATAACGCTGAGTACCTGTGCCTTTCCGCCGAATTCCATTTCGACTTCCTGACCTATTTCAAGCTCAACCATTATTATTCAATCCTTTCTTCCATACTCTCATTTCTCAGACCTCTAAAGCAGAGCTGACGAGGACGCAGTTCATACCTGTTGCGAGGCAGTACTTATGTACATATGAATTTTCGATACAGTAAATAGTAAGATTCGGGCAGTAGGAGAAAGCGTTTTTGTCAATAAACTTAACGCTTTCGGGGAGGAACAGCTTTCTGAGCTTGTCACAGCCTGAGAACGCCTCAGCGCCTATACTGCTGACGCTGTCGGGTATCTCGATAACTTCGAGGCTGGTACAGAAAGAGAATGTACTGTCCTCGATCTCAAGAACGCCGTTAGGTATCTTTACCACTGCCAGATTCTGGCACTGGCTGAAAGCTCCCTGTTTGATAAGTTTAAGGTTTTCGGGAAGTTCAAGGCCTCTCAGTCTCTTGCAGGACGAGAAGCAGTATTCACCGATAGCGAGCAGACTTGAAGGCAGTTTTATCGTTCTCATAGAGTTATACTTGTCGAAAGCGAAAGCCTCCAGCTTTGTATAGCCATCGGGAATGGTAACATTACCTGTAAGGATAAATTTACGTGCATTTTTGGGAGTAAATACCATGGAATTGATATCAACAGGGCCCGATTTCTTTTCGGGAGTCTCCTCAGCGCCGTTTTCATCCTCAGGGAGATATTTCAGCGGGGACTCATAAGGCCAGCCGAGCATATAAGTGAAGCAGGCCAGTACGAATTCTGCGGCATTTTCAGCGAGGAACATATCTCCGACGAGAAAGCTCTTTGCTTTCATGATCGCAAGCTCTTTATTGTCCTTTTTGCTCTCCTCAAGGAGTACCCTGAGAACACCTGAGCGGTACATATTAATAAGGAGTCTGCGTTCCTTGGCATAGTCGGGAACATGGTCACTGAGCAAGCCGATGAATTTATCAATGTCGACCACCGCCCACGGGCCGTTTTCGACAATGATGCTTCTGAGTTCATGCTGAAATTCGATAGTATTTTCAAACCCATCCACATTCTGTGGTACAGGAGCGCCGCATTCAGGACAAGATGTCATTTCAAGACCTGTCTCGGCACCACACTTTTCGCATTGCATTTTTACCCCTCCTGACGTATAATATTGCTGCAACGATAAATTAATATATTTTAATATTGACTAACGTGCATTTGTCAACTTTAAGTATATCACTTTTTAAAACCGATGTCAAGAAAAAACTATTAAAAATCTCATGTAAATATATAAATTTTCTATACTAATGAACTTGAGGTGTTTTTTCTGCCGAAAAGGTGGATGAAATTACCTGCCTGCGTATTATACAAAGCGTATATTTTCAAAACTCGTTAAAATATTGTATATAGTCTATTGAAAATGCACATATTTTTCGCAAAATTATTGGTTAATACGTTCGCTGTTTATTCATAGATTCTTGTTGAAATTATTTTCATTTTATGATAAAATAAATCATAGACATATGTAAATGTTCTCTGTGATATAGTCAGATATGATCCTCCGTCAGCAAGGGGCAGCCGACGATCAGGGATCAGGGAGAACTTTTAATAAGTCCAAGGAGGTTAAATAAACATGAACAAATTAAAAAGAAAAGGCTTATCAGGCAGATTAGGCGCTTTAGCTCTTTCCGCTGCAATGGTCTCTGTTCTGCCTTCATGCGGCCCTGCCGATCAGGAAAAATTAAGCCGTACAGGTAAGGTCATGGTCATAGGCAAGGCCGATCCTGAACAGGTTTCTTTCTGGAAAGACGTAAGATCAGGCGCTATGGACGCAGGTCAGGAGCTTGGCTACGAAGTTACTTTCCAGAGTGCCGAAAACGATAATGATGTCGAGTTTCAGAAGGGTCTCATCAATGATGCTATCAGAGACAACTACGATGTCATAGTTATCGCACCTAACAGCACTACCGAACTCAACGAGGATCTCGATAAAGCCGCTGCACAAGGCATCAAGATCATCAACATCAACTCATCCTGTGAGAATGAAAACGTTGCCTGCCTTATCGCTTCAGAGGACGGTGCTGCTGCAAGTTCCGCAGTTGACGAATCCATCAATCTCATCCGTGAAAGCAGTAACGGCAAACTGGCAGGCGCAGGAAGGATCGGTATTATCGGTCACACCGCCGCAACTGCTGACGCACGTATAAAGGTATACAAGAACAGAATGTCTAATATGATCCTTATGGATATGGACGAAGCTGCCGCAGAAGCAGAAGAAGAATACATCATCGGCCCTGACGGCGAACAGTACATCACTCCTTCTGCCGCTGCTCAGAAAGCTGTTCAGGCCGCTTCAAAGGCAGGTAAGTCAAGTGACGAGATCACTGCCGCAGGTGCAAATGCCGCTGAAGAAGCTCGTAACGCACTGGTTGCCGCAGGTGTCGAAGGCTACGAAAATCCTGATATCGCACTGGGTGCTGCTCCGTCAAATGGCGGCGAATCAGACAGTACAGGCGATCTCATCTCACCAGAGGAAGCTGCCGAAAAGGCTGCTGCTGCCGCTAAGGCCGCAGGCGCTCCCGAACAGGCTATCCAGGCTGCTGCCGAGGCTGCCGCCAAGGAAGCCACTGAAGCTATCGAAAAGGCTAAAGCCGCAGTCGGCGGAGATTCAGATGAAGGCGATTCGGAAGAAGGCGAGATCGTTGATGTAGATGACCTCCCGACTCCCGAAGAAGCTGCTGCGATGGCTTCTGAGGCCGCTAAGGCCGCAGGCGCTCCCGAACAGGCTATCCAGGCTGCTGCTGAGGCTGCTGCCAAGAAGGCTGCCGAAGATATAGAAAAGGCTAAGGCAGGTCTGCCTGTTACTCCGGGCGGCCCTCCGAGCGGTGTTTCAGGCGGTGATTCAGGCGAAACACCTGTTATGGACGCTTCATCCATCCTTACTGCAAAAACTTTCCCTGAGATCCAGGCTTCTTACTTCGTTGAAGGCGACAGATGCAACACTACATTCGAGGCCTTTGATGCAACAAACAAACTTCTCGATCCCGACGGCGACGGCGTTGCTGATGAAACAGGCATAAGACTTATCTATGCTACCAATACAAATACTACCCTCGGTGCTTGTCAGGCTATTTACAAGTTAAATCTCGCCGACACAGTCAGCGTTGTAGGATTCAACTCCTCTGAAGACGAACTCGCTTACCTCAAGACAGGCGTTCTCGATGCTACCATCATTCAGAATCCTTATAGTATGGGCTACCTCGGTGTTACTTATGCCAAGAAGCTCGTAGACGGCGACAAGATCACCAAGAATATCAATACCGGAGTCACTCTGCTTACCGCTGAAAATATCAACGACGACTACATCCAGATCCTCCTCTATCCGGATCAGAGCATCTCTATCTCTGAAGATACTGAGTCAGATAAGAAGTCAGAAGACTCACAGACTTCCGAAAAAGCAGATGATAATTCTAAAAACGGAGGTAACGAATAATGGCTAAAGATATGGAAACAAAATCTATTGATACCAAAAACAATTCCACCCCTTATGTCGTAGCTGCTATCGTACTGTTCTTCGTCATGCTCACCAACATCCTTCTCGTGTCAAATCTGTTCAAGAAGTCAACCGAGATCTCTATACGTACCTCTGTTGTTACGGGTAACGTAAACAACTTTATGGGACAGTTCAACGAAGCTAACGCAAAGATACTCCTCATGACAGCAGGTATCGGCGATAAGGCCGCCCTCATGGAAGACGTTGACATCAACATCGAAAACGTAATCGAGGCCGAGAGCGATATCGCACAGATGAACGATCTGCCTAAGCTTGCTGTAAAGAGATACAACCACGCTAAATCCGCTGTTAACGCATACTTCAATGTGTACAACAAAGTTAAGCCTAACTGGGAATCAGGAGAATACACCGAAGATGAGATCGCTTACGATTACAAATCACACCTTCAGGCTCTCCACGTTACAGCTTCACAGATGATCTCCGCTATCACCACCATCGTTTCAAACGATGCAGGCCAGCAGAGAATCCAGGGTTACAGAACTTACTACGTTATCCTCAGTGCGATGGCAACCATCTTCCTCCTCGGCGAACTCGCTATCTTCCTTGCAAGCCGTTTCGCTAAGAAGTCAAGAGAAGCTCTCGCTGAGCGTGAAAAGAACCTTGCTGAGGTTGACGCAAAGCTCAAGAATACCCGTCAGAAGGCAAACGACCTCGCTGTTATGAACATCCTTACAGGTATGAAGAACCGTTACGCTCTCGATAACGATGTTTTCGAGAGACTCGAAACAGACCGCTTCAATATTGCTGTATTCGACCTTGATAACTTCCGCAGTATCAACGATACATACGGTTATGACTTCGGCGATGAGTACCTCGCTTCTATCGCTGAGAACCTCAAGGAACAGTTCAGCTCTATCGCTGAGATCTACAATATTACAGGTAATGAGTTCTGCTTCCTGTTCAACAGAGACGTATCCGAGAATCAGGCAATGGTTCACGCACAGAAGATACAGGCCGCTATGAGCCAGCCTTACGATGTAATGAACCTCACAGTTCAGCTCACCGCTTCAGGTGCTGTTTACCATTACCTCCCCGGCGACTGCCTCAATGTAAACTCTCTCCTTGTTAAGCTCGATACTGCAATGAGAGGCGTTAAGATGAACGGCGGTAACATGATAACCTCTGTTATGAACATCTAAACAGTATAAATTATGCCCCTGAGCGTTGCAAAGCGTTCAGGGGCATTTTTCATTTATGCGACGCAAAAATGTTCGTTATTTCAGATTTTTTCGTCGGGCAAGCCGAGGTAAGTAAATGCAGACCGTCCGTAAAGCATCGCTGCGCTTGCTTTACTGCTTTCTTAGGGAGGGCTCTGCCCTCCCCCTTCCCCCACCTTCCAAAGGGATGTGGGTAGATTATAATATGAAGTGCAACAAATAAAAAAAGAATTG
>JAEDMD010000054.1 GCA_016303195.1 Oscillospiraceae bacterium
TTTGGAAACCCGATGTTTGAGTTTCAGGCTTGATTCAAACTTTTTTGACAGACTTGGACCGCATTCGGCGGTTTTTATTATTTTAAAAAAACAAATGCTGTTGCCCTGAACTGTAAGAGTACCGCCCTTGAATTTTAAATGATAATATGTTATTATATATTATGTTATTATATTATAATATGAAAGGCGGATGGATATGAGCGGATTTTCGGAGCTTATCAAGAATTTCGGCAAGACCCGTGACTATGTTCGGGACTTTTTTATTTACGGCTGTAAGGTCAGGAACGATTTTGACAAGAAAAGCGCACGTACATACGATGATGAGAAGCGCCGTGTGGAAAGCTGGATGGGCGACTGCATCCGCTATGATGACTCGGTACGTGGACGGCAGGTGTCGATTTCCGTTGACTGCGGAAAGATACCTGAAAATCCGCTCTACAATGCCTATTACGCAAGGAGTTTCACGGATAATGACATCCGCCTGCATTTCCTGCTGACGGACATTCTTTCCGATGGTCAGAGGCGAACACTGAAAGAACTGCTCAACAGTCTCAATGATGATTACGGGCAGTTTTTCGAGGAGCAGACCGTCCGAAACAAACTGAAGGAATACGTCGATGAGGGAATGATAATTACCGAAAAAAGGGGGAGAACTTCCTATTTTCTGCTGTCTCCCGACTGCATAGACGAGTATTTCAATACTTTTGACGGATTGGATGATGCGGTTAAATATTTCTCGGAAACAGATGCTTTCGGAGTTGTGGGAAACAGCCTGCTTAAAACCGTGGACAAGAAAAATGACCTGTTTTTCATGAAGCATAACTATATGATACACACTCTTGAAGATATCCTTATTCCGCCTATTCTTGAAGCAATAGAGGAAAAGCGCTGTATATCGTTCTTGAATTTCAATTCCAAGAAGAAAACATCGGATGCGGAACTTGCACGGCAGGATCAGGCAGTTCCCTTGCAGATACTCATGTCGAGCCAGACGGGAAGGCGCTATCTTGCGGCATATATTCCGGGAGTGAAGCGTCTGAATGCCTTCCGCCTTGACAGGATGAAACAGGTCGTTTTGGGAAACGTTTATGAGAATTATGATGATGTCAAAGCTAAGTATGAGCGCAATCTGCCACGATGCTTCGGAGTTTCTTTCGGCAGCCGCCATGAGAACGGCAAAGTTGTACCAATGAGCATAACATTCTGCGTTGACGAGGAAAAAGAGCCATATATCGTCGAAAGGCTTGAACGTGAAAAGCGATGCTGTACATTGCTGAGAACTGGTGATGGACTTTACACGTTGTATGCGGATGTTGCAGACCCCAACGAGATAATGCACTGGGTCAAGAGTTTCATTGGCAGGGTAGTTTCTGTCGAGGGCGGCACAAGGATAATTCGTGAGCGGTTTTACAATGATATAGAGAGGATGAATAAAATGTACGGCGGTGATGAAGATGGCGAATGAACTGTTCAGCGAAATATACGGCACATATTTCCGAATTGCGGCAAAACTTCTTTCAAGGCGGACAGTTGACGAAAAGACTGTGTATGAGATAGTAAGCAGTGACGGATTCAGGGATTCATCGCTTTTCCTGCCTCAAAAACTGATACCGGGCGGTGAGGACTGGGGACTTTTCCGAAAAGATCACGATGGTATGCTTGAACGCATCACGAAGTCTGCGCCTGTAAAAACAATGTCCATGCTCCAGAAACGCTGGATCAAGGCGAAGCTCAGCGATCCGAGAATAAGACTTTTCATGGATGAGGACACGATAAACGCACTTGACGAGCGCCTGAAAGACATAAAACCGCTGGGACGGCAGGAAGATTTCCGATATACAGACGTTTTTGCCGATAGCGACGATTATTCCGACGAGAATTACATCAGCAATTTCCGAATAGTTCTTGATGCGGTAAAGCACAGGCGGATATTGGAGATAAAATTCATCTCAGGTCACGGAAATAATGTCCGTGGTTGGTTTGTTCCGTTCAAACTTGAATATTCCGCGAAAAATGACAAATTCAGAGCATACTGCTATATGCTTCACAGATTCAGACCTGTCAGCAGTGGGATAATCAATATCGGCAGGATCGTCAGCATAAGGGACACAGAGAAGATATTCCGCACAAAGGTCGATATGGATGAATATTTCCGAAACCGCCGTTGTGACGAACCTGCGGTCATAAGGGTAACCTCTGAGCGGAACGGTCTGGAGCGGTTCATGATGGAATTTGCTTCATACGAAAAGCAGACCACACGTGACCTCGAAAAAGGTGAATTCATTGTGAAGCTGTGGTATGACAGAGCAGATGAGACAGAACTGCTGATAAACCTGCTGAGTTTCGGTCCTGTAATTGAAATAATCGGCTCTGAGAGACTGAGAGAGAATGCAAGACAGAGAGTGAAAAGGCAGATGGAGTTATTGAAAAATAAATAAACCGTGGTATGAAATACAATTTAATATTTATAATCAACAAAATTGACCTGCGTGTACATCAAATCCCTGCACTTGACGAACCCCCCCTTTATATGTATAATTATTATAGTATATTTATGAATTCAGAGGAGAAGAAATAATGATAAAAAATACAGCAAGACTTACAGCCCTGCTTATGGCATTTTCTTTCATGGTATCATGCGCTGAGAAAGCACCTGCCGAGCCTGAACCGCAGGAAGCGACAGTTCCCGTGACTGAGGAGGTCACAACTGAGGAAGCCGTTCCTGCAATGTCCGTAACAGGCGAGCTTGTCAAGGGAAATATCTACGATTCCAACGGCAAACTTCTTGTAAGCTCCGAGTTGCAGGATGACGGCAGTGTGAAGCGTGTCTATGAGAAAGAATATGCCATTCCTTTTGCGAATATTATCACCGAAATGTCCGCAGGATTTGACACAGCTTTCAATGATATCATGATGGAGGAAAATCCCATCGGCGATGATTACTCCCTTGAATATCCGACAGGAAAGTCTGTTCAGCTTACTCTCGATGCGGATATTCAGAAGCAGATTTACGATTATATGGACGAAAAAAACATAATTGGTTCATGTGTTGTACTGCGTACCGATGGTTCTATCCTTTCACAGGTAAGCTATCCGTCTTATGACCCGAATACCGTAAAAGACCAGAAATATGACGAAAAGCTGGCATGGGGCGACGTAGGAAACAAGGCATTCCAGAATTATGAGCCTGGTTCATGCTTTAAGATAATGTCAGAGGTAATTTCCGATAAACACGGCATTTATGAGCAATGGGACGAGGGAGAATGGGATTTCGGCGGAACTCCCATAGTTAACTGGGATCACGAAACTGCTAAGGAAAGCTACCCGATGTCACGTTCGCTTTACTGGGCTTTTGTCTGCTCCAGCAATATTTTCTTTGCAAAAACTTTTGACCAGATAGGCGTTGACGGAGTGCTTGAAGACCTTGACACTATGTTCCATTTCGGTCAGGACAGCGATATCCAGTGCGATTTCGGCGATATTGAAAACAATGTTGAGATATACTGCGACGATGACCTGAGAAGAACAGCTTTCGGACAGTCCTACGTTCTTACCTGCCCGATATATCTTGCGGTACTTGGCAGAGAAGCGGCATTCGGCGAGATGGTTCGTCCGTTCGTGCTGAAAGATGTTGTGGATACAAACGACGGCAAGACAGTTATCGGCGAAGGTTCAAAGGCAAATGACGTAATTGCGGAAATTCCCGAAGCCTATCGTCAGGGACTCCTTGATGGCATGATGGGCGTTGCATCTGAAATAGGCATTTATCCGCCTGAGGGCTACACTCTCTACGCAAAAACGGGTACTGCCGAAACATGGCTTGACGATGATTTCCTTTACATCACAGGTGCTGTTGTCAATGAAAAGGATGATCCGAAGAAAGAGTATACAGATTACAGCAAATACGGTGAAAACGGCTCATATACGATAGTATTGCAGGTACAGAACCCATCCGAACTCGGTTATGCATTTGCTATCAATGCATCTGCGCTGTACGGCGATATAATAGATATTCTCCTGAAGTAGACTGATAGTCTGACAGATCATTGCACTATTTATAAAATAATAGAAACCGCCGAAGGCGGCATTTCTGGGGTCAAGGGGGATGTTATCTCCCTTGCAGGGGGTGAATGAGGGGGACAGCGTCCCCCTGAAAAAGCAGTAAAGCAAGCAAAGCGATGCTTTACGGACGTTTCTCAATATCTATGCCTTACCACAAAAAGTAAATGCTGTTGCCGTGTGGTGACACATGAAACCACTTGACGAAATATGCAAATAATAGTATAATGATAGTGTAAAAAACAGAAAATGTACGGAAGTACAAAAGGATGGATATTCTATGATAACAAAAGGAAAGCTGACAGCGGCGGCTGTGCTTGCTGCCATCGGCGGAACGGCTCTGTGTTCGTGTACAGCCGATTCCGACCTTATACATATAACTCCGTATGTTCAGGATCAGGCTCAGCAGGGAGTGACGACCGCTTCTGTTGCAGATAATGTCACAACTACTGCTGAAATGGACATTATGACAACAACGACAGAGGAGTCCACAACCACTACCACAACAACTACGACTTCGCCTGTTCTGCGTGGAAATATCTATGACTGCAACAAGACGCTCATTACATACAGCACACGTACCGAAGATGGCGGTGAGGAAAGACATTTCACCGACGGCTACAAATATTCTTTCGGCAATATCATCAGCCAGTATTCAGCAGGTATCGACACTGAACTGGAGGAAACGCTGAGAACTGTGAATCCGTCAGCGGTTGACGGCGATGAGAAAGTCGGACAGTCGATACAGCTTACAATTGACGGAGAAATGCAGAATGCGCTGTATAATTATATGGAATCAATGGGAATGGTCGGTTCGGTGGTTGTACTGAGAACTGACGGTTCGCTTATGGCGGAGGTTTCATATCCGTCATATGACCCGATGCTTTACGCTGCGGACAGCACCTACGTTGACACGCTTTCCTACGGCGCACTGGCAAACAAGGCATTCCAGAACAATCCGCCCGGTTCATGCTTCAAGATAATGTCCGAGGTAGTTGCCGATATGAACGGTATAACCTGTCTTTACGACGAGGGAACATGGGAAGTTGACGGTGCAACTATCGTAAACTGGGATCACGATACAGGATGGTATCCTGTTGAAGAAAGAACTCTTTATTCAGCTTTCGTAAATTCATCAAATATATTCTTCGCAAAGGCATTCGATCAGATCGGCGCTGATAAGGCGATATCCGACCTTGAAAGCGTTTTCCATTTCCTTAGCCCGATATATTGCGATTTCGGCCCGATGGAGAATAATTTCGAGATATTCAGCAACGACGACCTGAGAAGAAGCGCTTTCGGACAGTCGAATGTCCGCACCTGTCCGATATATCTTGCGGCACTCGGCAGAGAAGCGGTATTCGGCGATATGGTCAAGCCGTTCGTGGTACATAGCATTGTGGATACAAATGACCCGAACAGCGAGGTATTTCCGGGAACAGCGCCATATGACTGGATAGCAAGCATACCTGTTGATTATCGTCAGAACCTGCTTGACGGTATGAGTGGAGTCGGCGGAAATCTTGGTATGTATGTGCCTGAGAATTATCGATTCTACGCAAAAACGGGAACTGCTGAAACAGGCGGCGAGGATATCCTTTATATCACAGGCGTATTGCAGAATGTCAATGACGGCAGTTTCAATGAGGCTGTATGGAGTGATTACAGCGAATATAACGGTTCGTATGTGATAGTTATGCAATTGCAGAATCCAAACGCATTTGAGTTTAATTTTGCAAGCGAATCTGTTGCGTTGTATCAGGGACTTATAAATACAGTAGTAGGATAAAAAGCGGCGAAGCATAGCTTAAATGCCGCATCATAAGAAATAACGGTCAAGCCGATGATAGTACAGTTACTAATTCGGCTTGACCGTTTGTTTTACTATTTTTATTCTTCAGGTAATTTTTCAATAAGCCCCAGCTTGAACTTCTGTATCGCCAATGCATCCTTTGAAGTCACACCGTCGCCATTTCCTGCAACATCGGCATTTTTCGCACCCTTATCCGTAAGATGTGTTTCATCGCTTCCTGTTGTTCCGTATTTATCGGGATTAGCCAATGACTGCATTACCAGCACTGCATCTGCAACACTGACCTCACCGTCAAGATTTGCGTCACCGTAAACAATATCCAATTTTTCGGCAGTTGTGGAAGTTGTAGTTTCGGAAGAAGTAGTCTCGGCTAAAGTTGTGGTTGTGGTTTCTTCGGGCTTGTCAGCATTTTTGTAAACAGCTTTATACATAGTCTCAGCCCAGAATTGTCTGATAGCTTCGTATCCCTCGGAATTAGGATGAACACCGTCACCGCTTAGATAATCCGGATGTTCCTTGAGGTAGGTTTCGAGGTCAGCGCCGTGTATCAGTTTATCGCCGTACTCATCCCACAGCTTATCGACCATAGCGTTGTACTGCGGCAGATAGTCAGCAACACCTTTTTCGAGAGCATAGGGTATTTTCGGAAGAACAGGAGTTTTTCCTGCTTTGATAACGGCATCAATCATGTATTTTGTGTTCTCGTAATATTTGTCAGCGCCAGTCTGATTGCCCCATGCATCGTTTGTGCCGTATGCGATGCTGACGAAACGTCCCTGATATGATGAGAGCCAGCGGTCGATATTCTCTTTGCCGTGAGTTGACGTAATACCACCGATTCCGCCATTTTCCTGAGCAGGGAAGAAGCGTTCGTCGATGTTGTGGAGATGTGTTGCAAAGCCTGTGCCGTAGCAGTTGTTCATTCCGCCTGCTGTGATCGAATCGCCGAGGAAGATCCAACTGTCGGAAACACCGTCAGAAACATTGTGAATGTCGAAATTAAGCTGTATCTGACCATTTTCCTTGCCATCGGATTTTGTGACGTTCATGCGTATCCAGTTGAAGCCTTTCATTTCCACAAGATGCTGACGGGAACTGAGAGTGTTATCAGTAACGGTATCGACAACCTCCCATCCGCTTTCGGGATAAGCACCGCCATCGGCAGAATTTATCTCGATGGTATAATCGGTAGGCTCCATATTTCGGCTGACATAGTTGCCGATGCTGTCATATGAGCTTACATTGTACCAGACAGCGAGAACAGTTTCCCTGTCAGCTTCGGGAATACCTGAGAGGTCATATGCGATATAATCGGGAGAAGTGCCTGTCCAGAACGAGAAATAATGCTCATCATTAGCCGCAACAGCAGTTGCAGGATTGGCGCTTGAATAAGCAGGAACATTTCTGCTGATTATCGGGTTCGGCTGAACAGAGGCGAATGAATTCATAGCAGAAGCGCAGGAAACAGCAATAGCACATCCCATAGCCGCTGAGATTTTTTTCAGATTTTTATTCATAGCAAACTCCTTAGATTCGTAGGAATTATTCCGCATATATGCCTAATAGTAAGCGGAATAATATTATGTCGGATAACTTTGTACACATTATACCACAAATTTAAGCAGAATTCAAGACTATGCGAATAATTTAGGCAATAATTGAATTAAAAGTGTATTAAATAATTGTACGGACAAAACTAAAGCACCCCCGAAAGTTATCGGAGGTGCTTTAGCTGAATTTCTATTTGACTTTAGCTACGGTATTGACTAAATCAGGCATCCTTGTAAATTGTGCCATTCTGGAGATTCTGGAGAACGTTTTCAGCAGTCTTTGTCCACTGTGCAACTTCATTCTCATCGTAGGAAATAACCTTCTTAGCCCATGCAGAGCAGTGTCCGCAGGCATTAGGTGCAGTTTCGCCATTTTCGAGGATATCGTTCATGCAGAGATTGTTCTCGCAAGCGCCGTGGTTGTTGATGAAGTGTTCAAGGAAACCGTCCAGCTTCTTGTTATCAACATAGATCTGTGGGAGGTTCATTGTTCTGCCGTATTCAGCCATTGCCACAGGGTTGAGAAGCTCCATGTTCTTGATATTCATCGGAGGTCTGCCAACCTGACCGTTACCCTTGCCGTTAGGAATGTGAGCCATTGCCTTGTTCTGCGGCCAGTTAACGAGGTCGAGGAGGTTACCGTCATATGATTCGGACATATATGCTCTTACAACGTTAACGAGGAACGGTGTAGCACGTGTTCTGTCAACGAGCTTCAGTGAGAAGTTTTTGAAGCCTGTCTCCTCAGCAAGCTCTCTGTAATAGTGAACGTCTTCAGGACGGATCCACTCAGAGGTGAGGATAGCGGCAGGATGTGTTACCTTCTTGTAAGCGCAGTTGATGAGTGAGTAGTCCATAGACATGAGGTTAGGATCAGAGTGACCAACGAAAGTACCATGAGCCAGTCTGAAAGGACATTCTCTCAGACAGAGGTTGTTAGCGATAACACGGAGATGGAGGTCTGTATCCTTGTACTGTTTGAGAACGCTCTTGAGAACATCGAATCTTCTGTTGAAGCAGTGATCGAGAGTGATCTCGTCAACGCCCCAGTTTCTCCAGTACTCAAGTGACTGAATAGTTGATGGGTAAGCGTAAAGACCGAGAGTGATGAAAATATCCTTGAACTCATTCTTAGCGTACTTGATGAGGAGTGGTGAGTTAAGTGTGAAAGCTCTGATACCGAGATCATAAGCATCGTGGAGGAACTGACGGATCTTCTTACCAATTACAGGGTCAGTCTCATATTGATCCATACCGAGTGGGTTGATGAGGTAATTGAACTGGATATCGTGCTTCTTACATTCCTTAACGTAGTCAGCGAGCTGGTCGTAAGTAAAATCAGGAATTATAGCAGCGTTTCTGCCTCCGGGGAGACCGTCATTTTTGAGCTTGCCGAAGAAACTGCGGATTGAATGCTTCTTATCGAACTGCTCAACTGCGTCGAATAAAGCGTAGTCGAAGTTACAGCCAAGGTCAAATGCGATTGAATCTGTGTTCACTATGAACATCTCCTTATAATCATATTTTTAATTCCCATATTAAAAGGAATTATACAAACAATAATATTATACTATTTTTATACAGATAAGTCAATATTTCCCAAATAGAGAATTTGTTGTGACAATTTGTTTATTTTGGCAAATTATGACAATTGAGGGAACGCTTGTTGTTTGATATTACATTATTCAAATTACCATTTAAGTAAATTATCGGGCTGTTGTTGTCATATTGAACCAAAATAGACGGAATATTATGTGATATTTACACTATCAAAAATTTGTGTATGAGTATAAGTAAAATTAATAGGGCGAAATTTATAGTGGAAAATACACAAAAGTATTTAAATGCCTGTGCATTGTCAGCCTTGCGGTAGATCTGGAAGGAAATAAGACTCGCAAGGGAAGCGATAAGAGTTCCGAAACCTCCGATATCAGCGCCGAGAATAAGCTGAGTGCCGTTATCGGTGAAGCCTGAAAGCATTACAGCGGCAGGAACATTGCTGATGACCTGAGAAAGCAGGGCAGTGACGATAAGCTCACGGCCTGCGAGGATACCTGAGAAGAAATCGCTGACAGCGCCTATTCTTGCGATATTTCCGACGAAAACAAAGAAGCATACGAAAGTTGCGAGGAGTGAATAATCCACTTTCAGCAACAGTTTCCTGTTGAAAAGCAGAGCCGTCAGCACTGCCGCACCGAGACAAATGTAGTCGGGAATGAATCGCAGAACGGTCAGCAGACAAACCACAAACAGCGCACAATAGCCCATAGTCGGCACTTTCGGAATATTCGTATCCTTAGTTTCCGAAGCGGTGCATGGAGTATTCGGAAGCAAAAGTGTCAGCAGACATATGACGATCATGCTGACAGCGCCGGCAGGCAGCAGAGTACGCAGGAAATCGCCCATTGACAGCTTGTATTCGTCATAAACGAACAAATTCTGCGGATTGCCGATGGGGGTGAGCATACTTCCCGCATTGGCGGCACAGGTTTCGAGAACTATCGTCATGATGCGGCTTTTCTCATCGTTTATCTTGTCATAGACCAGCAAAGTCAGCGGAACGAAAGTCAGCAGAGCAACGTCATTTGTTACGAACATTGCAGAGAAACAGCACAGCAGTACAAATACCAGACCGAGCCTGCGGACTGAGCCTGTTTTGCGGAGCAGGAATGAAGTGGCTTTGTTGAAAATACCGACGCTTCGCAGACCTGCCACAGCCATCATCAGCGAGAAAAGCTGAATGAGGACAGTCTTGTTGATGTACCCGATGTACTGTTTGTCGGGGTGGATGAACAGCATAGTCACAGCCGCAGCGATAAAAGAAATGACCAGCACAGGCTGAGACTTGAAAAATTTTTTCATTGTCAACTCTCCTATTAATAAAATGCAACCTGTACATTATATCACATAAGAGTTAAAAAAACAAGATATCGTTAAAAAGTAAGCACGACAACAGCATTTACTTTTTTGTGGTAAGGCATAGTTATTGAGGAACGTCCGTAAAGCCTCGCTGCGCTTGCTTTACTACTTTGTCAGGGGGACGCTGTCTCCTAACAGGAGCC
>JAEDMD010000055.1 GCA_016303195.1 Oscillospiraceae bacterium
CATCCTGTGTTCTTCTCCCTTGCCTTGGCTCGGTATGACCACCATGAATATTCTACCTTATCGGGATAAAGTGTGCGGTAGCTGTCTGCAAATCCTGCCGCTAAAAGCTCGGTGAACTTTCCCCTTTCCTCGTCGGAGAATCCTGCATTTCCTACGTTGGTCTTTGGATTTTTCAGGTCTATCTCGTTGTGTGCAACATTAAGATCACCACAGTAAATCACAGGCTTTTTCTTGTCCAGTCCGCTGAGATATCCACGCATAGCATCCTCAAATTCCATGCGGTAGTCAATGCGTTTCAGTTCGTTCTGAGCGTTAGGCACATAGCATCCCACAAAATAGAAATCCTCATACTCGCAGGTGATGACACGACCCTCATCCATATGCTCGCCGTTAATGCCGAATGTGACATTGAGCGGCTCTTTTTTTGTATATACAGCAGTTCCCGAATAGCCTTTCTTTACGGCGCTGTGGAAATATTTATGATATCCCTCAGGTGAAAAATCTGCCTGATCGGGCTGCATTTTTGTTTCCTGTATGCAGAAAATATCAGCATCCGCCTCAGCGAAAAATTCGCCGAATCCCTTTGTTAAGCAGGCACGGAAACCGTTGACGTTCCATGATATGAGTTTCATAGTTTTACCTCCTTTTATCGTGCTTTGATAATTATATCACATTCGCTGTGATATGGCAACAGCTTTTACTTTTAAAAAATATAAAAAAGCGCAGCGATGCTTTACGGACGTTCCTCAAGAAATATGCCTTACCACAAAAAAGCACAATGGAACGCCGAGGGCGGCGTTCCCTACAAAACATTCAAGAATAATAGCCGAATGTAGGGGCCGCCTTCGGCGGTCCTCCTGATATTCTGCATTATTATAAGGACTGCCAAAGGCAGCCCCTACAAATTGATATCAATAATCTCCAAAATTGATTTGCGTTGGCATTATTATTCCCCCCTTGACAATCAGAAAATGTTGTGCTATAATACTTACAAATCCAAAAAAGAGAGGTGTCGGGATGAAAAGATAATTCGCTTTTGAATACATGAGAATAATTTTTCAGGCAGTCAAAGACTGTCTTATCATGTTGCCAAAAGTGGATCATCTTTTCATGACCTCTCTTTGTGCGTATATTTATGAGAGGTACAGCTTTGCTGTACCCTTTTCTTTGTCATGGAATGATGTGAGACTGTTCGGCAGCACGGACAGTCTTTTTCTTTGTAAAGGAGGAGTAAATATGTCACAGATAAGCGTCAACGATCTTACTTTTTACTACGAGGGGAGCTTCGATAATATTTTCGAGAATGTCTCCTTTTCCATTGATACAAACTGGAAGCTGGGCTTCATCGGCAGAAACGGCAAGGGGAAAACTACTTTCCTGAACATCCTTATGGGAAAATATCCGTTCCGTGGTTCGGTTTCCGCTTCCGTCAGATTCGGCTATTTCCCCTACTCCGTTTCCGATGAGGATATGAAACTCCCTGCTTCGGAATTCCTTGCCGATATCAAGCCCGACTGCGAGGAATGGCAGGTAATATGCGAACTCGCTCAGCTTAATGAAAATGCGGAACTGCTTTACCGTCCGTTTCATACTCTCAGCCACGGCGAACGCACTAAGATCCTCCTTGCGATCCTGTTCGCAGGTGAGAATGATTTTCTGCTGATAGATGAACCTACTAACCATCTCGACAGCGCCGCCCGTGAAACTGTAAAGGCTTACCTTGCATCAAAAAACGGCTTCATTCTCGTTTCCCATGACCGTGACCTGCTGGATAGCTGTATCGACCATGTGCTTGTGCTGAACAGAAAAAGCATTGATGTGCAGAACGGCAATTTCTCCGACTGGTGGGAGAATAAACAGCGCAGGGATAAATTTGCGGCGGCAGAAAATGAAAAGCATAAAAAGGAAATAAAAAAGCTCAGGCAGGCGGCTAAACGCACCGCTGACTGGGCAGATAAAAATGAACGCTCTAAGATAGGTTTTGACCCGATAAAAGAGCATGACAGATGCATCAGCACACGTTCATTCATCGGCGCTAAGACTAAGAAAATGCAGAGCCGTGTCAAGCAGATGGAAAACCGCATCGCCCATGAAATAGAGGAAAAAGAAGGTCTGCTCAACGACATCGAAAGAGTGTCCGAGCTTAAACTCTCTCCTCTTGTACATCATAAAAATATCCTTGTGAATATCCGTGATTACAGCTTCACTTACTGCGGTGCTGAAAAGCCTGTACTGGACGGGCTGACATTCAATGTCGAAAGGGGCGACAGGATCGCTCTGCATGGCCATAACGGATGCGGAAAATCCACGCTCATAAAGCGCATACTTCAGAAAGCAGGAATGTCCGCAGAACTTGGCGGATTCTCCGAAAGCGGTATTTGCGAAACTGCTTCGGGTCTGGTCATTTCATATATTTGTCAGGACACATCTTTCCTGCATGGAAGCGTGTGGGAACTATGTGAGAAAATGGGACTTGACAGGTCAGCTTTCGGCGCATTGCTGAGACAGCTTGACCTTGAAAGAGTGCAGTTCACAAAGGATATGAGTGATTTTTCAGAGGGACAGAAAAAGAAAGTTCTCATCGCTTCAAGCCTGCTTACACCTGCACATCTTTATATCTGGGATGAACCGCTGAATTATATTGATGTTTTTTCGAGAATGCAGATAGAAAGATTGCTGAAAGAATATGAACCGACTATGATATTTGTGGAGCATGATGTGAGATTCAGGGAGGAGACAGCGAATAAAATAATAGAGTTATAATGTTATTGGAGGACGGCCTTTGGGCGTCCTCAGATAACCAAACGAATATAATGAAATGTTTGTAGGGACGGCCATTGGCCGTCCTCGGAATAACACGTAAAATGCAAAGGGCCGCCAAAGGCAGCCCCTACATTGATCTCAGCGAATTTATCAGGTAAAGCAAAGGACGGCCAATGGCCGTCCCTACAATGTTCTTTAGTAACAGCGAGCGAAAGCAGATTATCATTAACGTACAGAGTTAGGCGCTTGCGCCGAATCGTGGTTGCGCCGCCGCTCGTGGTTGCCTGCGGAGGCTCTCCGCCGGCAAAAAAAAGTGGGTACCGAACTCTCACGGTACCCGATTTATGAGGATGATTCAAACAATCAGAAATAAACTCTCTCTGTAAGAGGTTTCTTCCGATGATTCTATATTACCACATCCCAGAAACATTCTCAACCCATTTTTTGCCGATTAGGTGTAAATTATAACGATTTGTAATTACATAGTTCATTTTCTGTCTGTACTTTTACTGCTTGTTTACTCAGCATTGATTTTATACATCTCAGGCATTGCAAAATCATCTGAATCAAATACGCAGTCATCGCTGAGTTCAAATGACTTTATCACATTGCCGTCGCCGTTTAGCATTATATATGATATTATCTTTCCTTGTTCATTTACAGTAACTTTTACTGTTGTTTTTTCTTTAACTGTTGTCCATGTGAATGCATAGAGATGTGTTCCGTCACCGTTATCCTTGTCGGTGATGAACTCATTGCTGTCAGCCTCATTATAGCTGTTTATATCAAGCATGACCTGCTTATAGAGTGAAGAATAGTCAAGCATTGAAAATACATCTGCAACGCCTTTATAATGCGCTGTTGATTCTCCATCGCCCTTTGCTTCATCATAGCGCACTTTGCCGTCGGGATATTTCAGATATGCGTAACGCTCTGTCTCCGCCTTGTTGTTGTATGAGACTGTTCCGCTTCCCTCCAGCATTGCTCCGCCGTTTTCTCTGTCAACATAGGCTGTGCCCTCTGAATCTATAACGAAGCTCTGACCGCTGACGCTTACCTCGGCAGGAACTTTGAACTGCGCTTTGTATGTGCCTGTCATGTTTCTGAAAACACAGCCCTTTGTTATGCTCTCCGCTAATCTGAATTCAGGCTCGGTGTCGGTGATATTTGCATAGAGCATATCCCATATCTCTGCGATATCGTCGGGATCTGTTATTCTGTAACACTTGTCGCTGCTGTAGAACAGACCATTCTCGGTGAAGTAAACACTATCCTTGTCATTCACCCAATAGAACTGCTTGATGTTAGCAGGAGAACCATCCTCAAAAGCTCCAAAGGCACTTCCCTTCTCCCATGTGAAGGATCTCAGTTTCTCCTTTATTGCTTCAAAAGCATCTTTGTTCAGATCAACTGTCATTCCGAATCCGCCCACATTTGACGGAACTTCTTTCATCAGAGGCGAATCAAAGTGATAATACATCTGTTTACGGATACCCTCATCAACAAAGCTGTCTATCTCCTCCTGAGATGCCATCTCTCCGTTGAAAGGCGCAACATTCTCCAGACCGTCGGCTATCTCTTTGATGCGTTCAAAAATATCTGTGCCTGCGTCATATACGATAACAGTGCCGTCTTCTGTGTTTGTTATCATCTTTCCATGAGAGCCGACAACTACTCTTATTTCCTTTTCTTCATCCAAAAGTACCGCTATTGATTCAATAGTAGCATTTAATGCTGACTGCATATTTTCTTCATTTGCTTCTTCATGAGGTGCTGTCTCCCACGGGAAGTTCCTGAGAATGTCCATTATCTCGCTGTTTGCCGATTCGGTGACTGCCTTTTCAACAGCGCTTATGCTTCCGTTGGAGAAATTATTTACTGACAACTGCTGAACGTTCATGCTGTCGGACAAAACGAGAGACGGCGAATCAGACTTGTCTGCGGATGTCTCATCTTCGGAAACTGTCGCATCCTCCGATCTGAGTATATCCCTGTACCGTTCAAACGTTCCCTCTGTAAACTGATAGCAGTACTCAGATACGATATGGTCGGCAAGTGAATCATCAGCCATGTCGTACTTGATGAAGTATGCGTCGTTGTTTTCAAGTATCTGAAAGATGTAATATACCCCCGTGAACCGCTCATAGCCGTCGGGATGGAGAACGAACATCAAATTGCTTGTGTGATTTCCATCTGTATCGGACATATCCTTGTGACTTATGCTGTACCATTCAGTATCGTCAAAGAAATCGAACAGACAGCCAAGCTGTGCATTTGACATCTCACCTGTTCGGCTGTCTAACTGCTCAACTAAATCATCATTCATTTTTTCATTGAAGTTTTGCCAGTTGATAGTTCCATGTATCTGCTGTGAATTGTAAAGGTCGAATATTTCCTGATACGGAAAATCGCTTTCCTGCTGTAATAATGATGAAGCAGGATCGTTCGGGCGGATATTTCTCATGCTGTTATAGCCCATCGCACCGCCGCCTGCGATTATTACAAGCGCCGCCGCAACAGCCGCAAATCTGCTCATTCTGAAACGCTCTGCACGTTCAACGCCATGTACGCTGTCCTCGTATTCATGCACCTCTGAGGGTGATGCTGACAGCCTGCGTTCCATTTTTTCTTTGAATTCATCGGAGCATTTTATCTTTTCTATATGCTCAGTATACTGTGTTTGTTTCATTGTAGCCCTCCCTTTCAAGCTCTATCTTCAGCTTTTTTCTTCCTCGCTGGAGACGAGAGTTTACGGTATTCTCGTTTTTGCCGAGCATTTCTGCTATCTCCCTTATGGAATATCCCTCGAAATAATAAAGGAATATGACAGACGAGTATTTTTGCGGGAGTTTTGATATATTTTCCCTTATCTCGCTGTCACGGAGAGTGAAATTGCATTTAAGCTGATTTTCGCTTACGTCGTCAATGTTGTCTGTTCGGCTTACACGGAAGCTCTTTTTGTAGTTTTTGCATTTGTTTATGGCGGCTCTGAGAAGCCATGCTTTCATATGTTCATCGCTTTCAAAATCCTGCGGATTTGAGTGAAGAATGAGAAAAACATCCTGAGTTATATCCTCGGCTTCACTGTAATTGCCGCAGCAGGCATAAGCGGCACGAAGTACGGTATCTCCGTATTTTCTGAAAGCATATAATGCTGTATTGTTGTCCATGCAATTCCTCCTTTCTGTATATAATACAACTGAGATAAAAGAAAAAGTGCAAAATTAAAAAAATTTTTTTGTACCTGTGAATTTTTAGCGAAATCAAGTAATTATTAATTCGTAGGGGCTGGCGTCCCCGACAGCCCACACTGATTTGAATTTGTATGGTCTGGCGTCCTCGGATAACCAAACAAATGCGGATAGAACATTGTAGGGGCGGCCATTGGCCGTCCTTATGATAATGCAGAATATCAGGAGGACCGCCGAAGGCGGCCCCTACAATTTATGTCTTACATTCGGCATATTATTCTGAGCAATTTTGGAGATTATGGATATCAATTTGTAGGGACGGCCATTGGCCGTCCTTTGATCCCGTAACAATTTTTTACACGCTGAATAACGGGCTTGACATTTCAAAAAAATATGTTATAATATAAATAAAGAGAGCGATGCACAGCCTGATGGCTTAGCGGTTCGCCCTCGTAAAGATCGCTATAAGAATAGCCGCCTTATTTGGTCGTGGGGCGGTTATTTCTTTTTGTTTTTGCTTTCCATGAGAATATTAAAAAGATTAAGTAAAAAATTCATTAGTGTTAAAAGTTCAAGAATGCTCATTTCAGCTCCCCCCCGTTTCCGAGGGAAAGATTGAACCGCCTTGCCGCTGTATGCAAAGCTCTCTGTGGTTATTATATCACAGAGGGCTTTTTTTGTCAATTCAGGATATTTCTGATAAAATGCAAAGCAATTTTGGAGATTATGGATATCAATTTGTAGGGGCGGCCATTGGCCGTCCTTATGATAATGCAGTATGCCTTACATCCGGCATATTATTCTGATACAAGAAAAGGGCACACAAAGCAGTGTGCCCCTTGCATTAGCTATTGACAATTTTATCAAAGTGTGTCAATGATATCCAGTGAGTGTTCCTCATTCATAGTTCTGCACATCTCGATGAACTTATCCAGCGGAACATTCTTGAGCTGTTTGTTGCCTCTGATATTGATGGAAACCTGCTCGTTCTCTGCTTCGCTGTCACCGATGATAACAACATACGGATCTTTATAATCCTTGAATCTTCTGATCTTGTTCTTCATGTTGTCATCTGTGTAGTCAGCTTCAACTCTGATATGATTCTTTTTCAGAAGATCAGCTACCTTCTTTGCGTACTCGTTATGATCTGTTCTGATCGGAACGATACCTACCTGCATTGGTGAGAGCCAGAACGGGAATGCACCTGCGAAATTCTCTGTGATGATACCGATGAATCTCTCGAATGAACCGAATATTGCTCTGTGTATCATTACAGGCTGTTTCTCTGAACCGTCGGAAGCGATGTACTTCATCTTGAAGTTGAGCGGAAGCTGGAAGTCAAGCTGGATAGTTCCCATCTGCCACTCACGGCCGATAGCATCCTTCATCTTCAGGTCGATCTTCGGGCCGTAGAATGCGCCGTCGCCTTCGTTCAGCTCATATCCGTCAGGGCCGTACTTTTCTTCAAGGATAGCCTTCAGATCAGCCTCAGCCTTGTTCCATACATTGATGTCGCCCATGTAATCATCAGGACGAGTCGAAAGCTCTGCCTTGTATTCAAGTCCGAATGTGTTGTATATCTCAGTTGCGATATCCATGATATCGTTGATCTCGGATGCGATCTGCTCCTCAGTCACAAGGATGTGTGCATCGTCCTGTCTGAACTGCTGTACACGGAAAAGACCGTTCAGCTCGCCTGACTTCTCCTTACGGTGGATAACGTCTACCTGATTGAATTTAAGCGGAAGCTCCTTGTATGAACGCTGTCTGTTCATGTATACCTTGATAGCGTTAGGGCAGTTCATCGGCTTAGCACAGTATACTTCGTTTTCTTCCTCGGATGGGATAACGAACATACCGTCCTGATAATGATCCCAGTGGCCTGATGTTACCCAGAGTTCCTTCTTTGAAAGAACAGGGCCTGATATCTCAGTGTAGCCGTGATCTTCGTGAACGCCTCTCCAGTATTCCAGAAGTGCGTTGAACAGCTTCCAGCCTCTTGGGAGCCAGTACGGCATACCCGGTGCAGTGTGGTCGAACATAAACAGGCTCAGTTCCTTGCCCAGCTTCTTGTGGTCACGGAGCTTTGCTTCCTCGATCATTTTGAGGTATTCGTCAAGCTGTGCAGCCTTCGGGAATGCGATAGCGTATACACGTGAGAGCATCTTGTTCTTCTCGTTGCCTCTCCAGTATGCACCTGTACATGAAAGGAGCTTGAATGCCTTAACAGGAGCAGTTGTCATAAGGTGAGGGCCTGCACAAAGGTCAGTGAATTCGCCCTGCTTGTAGAATGAGATAGGCTCGCCCTTGTCAGCGTGTTCCTCGCAAAGCTCTACCTTGTAAGGCTCGTCCATTTCCTTCAGCTTAGCGATAGCGTCAGCAGGTGAAAGCTCAAACTGTTCAAGCTCAAGACCTTCCTTGACGATCTTCTTCATCTCAGCTTCGATCTTTTCAAGTTCTTCGGGTGTGAATGGCTTTTCAAGGTCGAAATCGTAATAGAAGCCGTTTTCAATAGCAGGGCCGATAGCCAGCTTTGTGTTAGGATAAAGTCTCTTTACTGCCTGTGCAAGGATGTGTGAAGCAGTATGCCAGAATGTCTTCTTGCCGTCGATGGAATCGAATGTGCATACCTCAAACTGACAATCGCTGTCGATAACTGTGCGGAGATCCTTGACCTCGCCGTTTACCTTTACACAGCAGGCAGACTTGAAAAGTCCCATGCCGATGCCCTTTACGATCTCTGATGCAGGCTGTGCAGCCTCGATCTCTCTGACGCTGTTGTCAGGAAGTGTTAATTTTATCATGGTTATTTCTCCTTTTTTAATTTTCATTTATGAATAATTCATCGTTTTCCCAATTTGTGGGATTGGATTCGATGTATTGCCAATAAATTTTATATTCCTCATTATTTCTTATGATTCGATCATAGAAACTTTTCTGCCAAACTCTGAATCCTGATTTTTTACTTACCGCCCCTTTAAATTTGTTTATAATCCGTCCGATCGTAGGGGCCGCCTTTGGCGGTCCTCCCTCAACATATGAATTTATAACAATAATTAAATGAATGTGGTTTGGCATAATAACAAATTTTGGAATAAATACGACATCAGGATATATTGATGGAATTTTTTTTAATTCGTCTTTGACGATCTGACCAAATTCAGTCAATAATATTTTCTCATGAGGACCGCCAAAGGCGGCCCCTAAACGGTAGGTATCGTAATTTTTCCAGAATAAATATTTACGATTATGTGTGCATATGGTCACAAAATACGCCCCGTTCTGCGAATAATCATAATTTTTCAGGCGGATGTCTTTACGGGTGGGCATATCAGCCGACCCAATCGATTATCTCGAACATATCCGCAAAAAGTTCGACGCTTATGAAGTCCTTCATATAGCCGTCGTTGGTTCCTGTTTCAAAGCAGACGATTATATCGCCATCGTCAAAATCGACATAGACGTTACGCAGTTCCAGCACCTTTGTGAGAGCCTCAGGGTCGCCTCCCTCATAGAAGCCATCGTCGATTACCTGTTCAGCTATCTGCTGACGGCTCCCATCGACTTTAGCCAGCTTCTGAGCGATGGCAGAGAGGTTCTTCATTATCTCCTCCTCGCTGTCCACATAAAAGCGGACGGTCTGTGGGGTATCCCAGAGCTTATATGGAAGTTCATAGGCTTCTTCCTGCTCGTTGTATTTTATATTGCTCATAGTTATCACCTTCTTTGCTGTGGTGTAATGGATGTATTTATCAGCAGATATTATCTTCCTCATCAAATATCTGAGCATCGAGAGCTTCTGCAAGAGGTCTGAGTACATCAGGAGCATCATCTCTGCGGCAATCCACACTTATAAAACCTTTTTTCTTATATTTAAGAGGAATGCGTATTTCTTCCGAAACATTCCAGAATATCTGACTGCCCGAAAATGCGGTCATTGTCATGCCTGTTACGGGATTTTTAATTTCCATAGGTTTTCCTTGCTCTTTTGTTACAGCCTTGACTGACAGAAGTTCTTCTTCTGTTATTGAACTATTACTGCGTTTAATATATAACGTAAAAGCCATATTTACCTCCATTAAAACAGAAAAGTCCCTCACACCCGTAAAGGCATAAGGGACGATGTATTACCGTGGTTCCACCCTGATTCACACGGACATATATCCGTATCTCAAGCGCTCTGTAACGGGAGCATCCGTCGCTTATTAGGCGCACTCAGAGGCGGTGTGCTGTACATCCGTTGCCATGCAGTCTCGCACCGTCCGACTGCTCTCTGAAATGGCTCAGGAAAGCCTTCCTCGTCATAGCTTTGAAGTATAGTCTTATCTTATCACATATTTCTGTATTTGTCAAGTATCGGCGTTTATGTTCACGGAAACAGCATTTACTTTTTTGCGTTAAATCATAGATATTGAGAAACGTCCGTAAAGCATCGCTTTGCTTGCTTTACTGCTTTGTCAGGGGGACTCT
>JAEDMD010000056.1 GCA_016303195.1 Oscillospiraceae bacterium
TTCAAAAGGGTTTTCCTCAATATCACGTGTAAAAACTTCTGTAAGAGTACCGCACATAATGTGGGGAGCTTTTCTTATTTTACTTTATCCCTGCCTGCTGTTTAGCGGCTGTGAGGGTATTCTTCATCAGCATGGCGATAGTCATAGGGCCGACACCGCCAGGAACGGGAGTGATGTATGAAGCCTTTTTCTCGGCGGATTCAAACTCAACGTCGCCGCAGAGTTTGCCGTTTTCGAGACGGTTCATGCCGACATCGATAACAACTGCGCCTTCCTTGACCATATCGCCTGTAACGAAATTCGCTCTGCCGACTGCAACAACGAGAATATCAGCGCCGAGGCAGATCTCCTTGAGGTTCTTGGTCTTGGAGTGGCAGATAGTAACTGTACCGTTCTTCTGGAGAAGAAGCATTGCCTGTGGCTTGCCGACGATGTTGCTTCTGCCGATAACTACGCACTGCTTGCCTGTGATGTCTGTACCTGTGCTTTCGATAAGTCTCATTACGCCCGCAGGTGTGCATGGCAGGAATGAATATTCGCCGATCATGATCTTGCCTACGTTGATCGGGTGGAATGCATCAACGTCCTTATCGGGTGAGATCGCATTGATTACAGCCTTTTCGTCGATATGCTTTGGAAGCGGAAGCTGTACAAGGATTCCGTTAACTCTGTCGTCACGGTTGAGAACGTTCACCAGATCGAGAAGCTGTTCCTCTGTGGTGTTCTCGTCAAGTGCGTACTCATATGACTGGAAGCCGACTGCCTCGCAAGCCTTTTTCTTGTTGTTTACGTAAACTCTTGAAGCAGGGTCATTTCCCACGATAACTACTGCAAGGCCGACCTTGAGACCCTTTTCGTCTCTCAGCTTTGCTGTTTCGTCTGCTACCTCCTGCTTTACTGCTGCGGAAACTGCTTTTCCGTCGATTAACTGTGCCATGATATTATTCCTCCTCATTATTATTGGTTGGGTCATCTTCATTTATATCGCCGTCGCCGAGAATCGTTGAATTTTCGGGAACGTCGTTTTCATTGTCATTTTTGCTGTCCCTGCGTTTCAGCAGACTTTCCTCCAGCAATTTCTTTGATTCCTCAGTGTCCGCATAGAGCGTACAGCTTTCTGGATCTCTCTTACGCTTTGACAGCATCACAAGCTGTATTATCACCGAAGCGACAACCAGTACTGCCGACACCATCTGTGAGAATTTCAGACTTCCTGCCATGAGGCTGTCGGTGCGGATTCCCTCGATGAAGAATCTGACAGTTCCGTACCATGCAAGGTACATCAGGAATATCTGTCCGTCGTACTTTCTGCGCTTTGACCAGAATGACAGTACAAGGAATCCCAGCAGGCATCCCATGGACTCATAGAAGAAACACGGATGAACTCCCATGTTCCACATCATTGTGGCATTTCCGTTGATGTTCATTTCACCGCCGAGGGAAGTCTGTTCGATGATGGTATTCTGTATCCGTCCGCCTGTCATGGACAACAGCCAGTCTGTATTCGAGCCGAAGCACTCCTGATTCACGAAGTTGCCCCATCGGCCGATTCCCTGTCCGATGAGGAATCCCAGCGAAACGATGTCAAGCATGGGGAGCATTTTTACTTTCCGCACCTTGCATATGACAAGTCCCACCAGAATCGCTCCGATGAGTCCGCCGTAAATGGCAAGTCCGCCGTTTCGGGTGTTGAATATCGCCTTCAGATCGCCTTTGTACTCGTCCCACCGCAGTAATACATAATACACTCTTGCACCGATGATACCGCCGATAACACCGCCGATTATGGCATCTATGGCTCTGTCGGCATCAAGTCCGAAACGCTTCATCCTCGGCAGTACGTAGAGAAGCGCAAGTATCAGTCCTGTCACGATGATGACACCGTACCACTGAATGTCTATCCCTCCGACAGAGAATGCCGTGGGGTCAATGTGGAATGTCCATCCCAGCTTTGGGAATTGTATTTCCGTAACGTCGTTTATTCTTTCAAGTTCCATTATTCTGCCTTCCTTTCCACAACGGAGAGTACCAGCTTTTCGCTGTCCAGTTCATTTTTCATGAAACCGCACACATCCTGCGCTGTCAGTTCAGCGATATGTTCGATGATATCAAAGGGCGAAACTCCCTCCAGATAGGCATCGAGCATCATTGAAGATACCATTTCCACGTTGTTGAGTTCACGGATGAGAACGGCGTACATTGTTTTCTGGAATCGGCGGAAATCCTTTTCGGGTATCCCCTCATTGACCATCCGCTTCACTTCTGCAATAAGCTCATCCCTGATAATTTCCGATTTTTCTGACTCTCCGCTGAATATCAGCGAGAAATATCCATCACCTGTAAATACCTCATAGCTGAAAGTGGAATTGATGATATTCGCTTTCAGCAAGCGCTGATACATCTCCGAGGACGGGTCTGTCAGCAGTTCGCCTGCAATTGCCGCCGCCGCAGTCTTTTTCAGCTTTTCGCTTCCGCTGCATGGTCTGCACTTGTAGCCGAGGTTGAAGATATCAGCGCCGATGTCGAATTTCTGACGTATTTCTTTTTTCACGATGGTTTCGGGTTCGTCACCGAAATATGTTTCAAGCCCGTGGTCTTCGCAGTCTTTAAGGCACTCGTCGCAGATGGCGAGAACTTCGTCCGCATCAATGTTTCCTGCGATGGAGAGCGCCATATTATTAAGGTCATAGAACGTGTTATAGCACTTGTAGAGCAGTTCGGGAGTAATGTGTGAAATACTCTCCTTTGTGCCTGCAATGTCTATCTTTACAGGGTGCGAATGGTACATACATTCAAGCATATTGAACATTACACGCCAGTCGGGATCGTCGCAGGTCATTTGTATCTCCTGCCCGATTATGCCCATTTCCTTTTTCACGTTCTCATCGGTGAAATAGGGATCCTGTACGAAATTAAGCAATATACGCAGGTTTTCCTGATAATTTGCCGAACAGCTGAACAGATATGCTGTCTTGTCAAAGGATGTGTAGGCATTGCAGTTTGCGCCTGTTTTGGCAAAAAGCTCGAACACTCCGCATTCCTGATTCTCGAACAGCTTATGCTCCAGAAAATGTGCGATACCTTCGGGAACAGTTGTAAATTCGCTATCACTGTCGGTGCGGAACATATTATTTATCGAGCCGTATTTCGTGCCAATGACCGCTTCAACGCTCCTGAATCCCTTCATTTCGCAGATGTAGATATCAAGTCCGCTCTTATGCTTCACATGGACGCAACTGTCGCCTGTACGTGCGCTTTTAAGGATCTCTTTCTGCATCATTCCTTTACCTCCCTGTCAAGCATGAGATATTCCGTATCAAGTTTCAGCGACTTTGCCGCCTCAATGATGCGTTCCTTTGTGACACTTCTGAAATCCGCCGCCATTTCTTCGGGAGTGACGATTTTTCCTTCGCAGAGGCGCTCGAAATACCATGACGAATAGGAGGCTGTGGTATCGCCCACCTGATCCAGCGAATTTTCCACGGCAAGGCAGGCATTTTCCATATCCTCGTCAGTGAAATCGCCTTTCTGCATATCGGCTATCTGAGCGAGTATCTCAGTCCTTGCTTTTTCGATATTCTCCCTTTCAACACCGCTGTCAATGATGATCGCTCCTTTTGTTATGAGCTTTCGGCATCCGCAGTAATAGCAAAGGCTCAGCTTTTCACGGACGTTCCTGAACAGCTTCGACACGGGAGTTTCGCCCAGAATGGTGCTGAACATCCTCAGTGCGAAAACATCTGTGCAGTCGGTCTTGAACACCATGACCATCTTGCACTGGTTAACGTCAAATTCCTTTGAAACTGACGCAGGTTCGCTTTTCAGCGGACTAAGGCTCATGTACGAGATATCGGCAGGATGGCGGTCGATCTCCGCAAATCCCTTACGCATCATCGCTTCAACAGACGGGTCATCCTCAGCGGAAACAAAGGTTATCTCCACACGTGCGGTGCTGAGTATACGCTTATATGCTTCATATGCGCCTTTTGATGTGACAGCTTCGGCAGTTCTGCGTGTACCGTAGCAGCGGTTAGCGGCAGGCTCGCCCTTAAAAGCTGTCTCAATAGCTTTGGCAAGGGCATAGTCACGCTTGCTGTTAAGTTCGGCATCTATTCGGTCAAGAAGCTCCTGTTTTGCTATGGCGAAGGCTTCGCTTTCAAATTCGCCGTTCACCACATTCGGTCTGAACAGGCAATCGCTGAATATCTCCAGCATACTTCCCTGAATATCCTCGCCGTATATGGCATATCTGCTTGCAAGCCACGATGCGCTGATGCCCGATATCATAAGGTCTCCACGCTTGCTGACGAATGAAGAAATTCCCGAACCGTAAAGTTCGGTGAGGGCTTCGCTCATGGCGGCAATTGTTGTATATTTTGAGTTTGTATCGGTGAGAACGCTCATTGCAAGGGAATCCTCCGAGGCAGTTTCTCCCGATAATTCTGTTATCAGTCTGACTGTCAGGGCAGATGTCTTGAATTTTTCGTCGATGACCGTCGAAAAGCCTATGCTGTCGCCGATCTCTATTCTTTTATACTCCATAATCAACTCCTGTTGATGCTCCTTTTCACGGAGCAAAATGCATACATTATATTATACCACACTTTTCTCAGAAATGCAAATTTTAGTTGTTGAGGGGATACGGATAAATTTGTTTATCATAAATATTATTTTGTAGGGACGGCCATTGGCCGTCCTCAGAATAACGCATAAAAAGCAAAGAGCCGCCAAAGGCGGTCCCTACATCGGTTTCAGCGAATTTATTTGGAAAGCAAAGGACGGCCAATGGCCGTCCCTACAATCGGCTATTATTCGTGAATGTTTTGTAGGGGCTGGCGTCCACGACAGCCCACATTATAGTGAATTCATGGAACGGCGAGGGCGCCGTTCCCTACAAATATTTCATCATATTTGTCCGATTATTTGAGGACGGCCAATGGCCGTCCCTACAAGTTTTCGTTATTTCACGCAAAAAAAATGCTTCCTCATGGGAAGCGTCTAAAGGAAACATATTGTCGGCGACTTACTTGTCACCGGAGAATAGAGGGAAAGCCATTGCTGTACTGCCACTGTACGTCGCCGCCTAAAGCTAAGTACAAATACAGCAACAGCCTATTGACGGTGAGAAATGAACACCGTAGAATATTCTTCCCGCTTCTGCACTGCGGGAGGAACGAGATTGGAACTATGCGAAAACATCACGCTCTCAGAGAGGGAAAAGAACGCTGCTAATGTGACCTGCAACATATCGCAGGGACGAAGGGATAAGCCCTGCGGTCATTTCGCTTAGTACATTTATTATTATACTCATTTCCGCAGAAAAAACAATCCATTATCCTCTCTTATTAAGAAGATTTTTTTATGTCAGCTCTAAAACGTGTAAAATAGTCTTGCATTTTAATGCATATTATGATACAATAGTATACATAAGATGTACGAAAGGCGGTGTATCATGGGAAAAAGACTTTTACTTGCTGTTATTATTGCCGACAGCCATATCGAGTTCCAATCGGAAATTCTCAGAGGTGTCATCTCTCAGTCTTTCAGAGCAAACTGCGATACCGCCATTATCGCCCCGATGCATAACTTCTCTTTCGATTCCATTCATAAAAATGCCGAAAAACAGCTTTTTGACCTGCTTTTTTCAAGCAGGATAGACGGTATCATCTACGCAAGAAATTCCTTTACTACCGAGGCTATAAGAGTGCATATCGACGATATCTGCAAGCAAAGCGGAAAGCCTGTCATGCTCCTTGATTCCGACGAGCATAAGAATTTCGAGACTACTTCCGTTGACGACTGCGAGGCTTTCGAGATCATCACCGACCACCTCATCGACGTTCACGGCCATAAAAAAATATACTGTCTCACAGGCCCGAAAAATATCTTCAGCGCCGAACAAAGACTTCAGGGCTATCTTCATTCCATGAAAAAGCATGGCATCACCGTACCGAAAAGCTGGTGGGAATACGGCGATTTCTGGCAGGCGGCGGCTTCCGATATGGCTAAGAGGATAGTTTCGGGACAGCTTGAAATGCCCGACGCTGTTGTCTGCGGTAACGATGCTTCGGCGATACAGCTTTGCAAGTCACTCACTTCGGGAGGAATAAAAGTTCCCGAAAATGTGGCTGTCACAGGCTATGACGCTTCACCCGAAGGCCGTGAGGCTTCTCCGACTATCACGGGCTACAACCGCCCGAATTTCCAGCTCGGTGCGGAGGCTGTGAGACGGCTTTACCGCATTATCACAGGAAAGATATGCAGAAAAGTCCACACCGAAAACGGCTCGCTCTGTCTCGGTCATAGCTGCGGATGCGAGGAACTTCCCTCCGCAAGAAAAACTTCACGCTCCGCCGCCGTCAACAGCAGATACGAGAAATACCTGCTTTACGGCGATATGCTGTTCGATATCAGCAGTACGGGCAGTATCGGCGCTTTCGCTGACCGTCTTGACAACTACACTTTCTATATGAGCCGTATGCAGAGGATACGCATTTGCCTTACCGAAAACTTTATTGATTCCACCGCTTCCTCAGCCGTGGAATTGTCCGAAAAACTCAGTTTCAGCCGAAACAGCACCATGCAGACCATCCTCGCTAAATGTGCTTCGGGCAGAGAATATGACAAAGCCATCCGTTTTGCGTCAGATGAGATAATTCCTGATTTTCAGGAGGAAAACAGGAATTATCCAACGGCTTTTTTCATCTCTCCCCTTCACTACAATGACAATTTCTTCGGATATTCCGCTATTTCTTTCGGCAAAGCAACCGTTTCATATCCCTCGCTGTATCTGCAATGGATAAACTACGTCAATGTATACGCTCAATCCTCAATAATACGGTGATATTTGCCGATAAAGCCCTGACTCATGACAGCCTGACGGGACTTCGCAACAGAAGCGGAGCTGAGGAGGCTTTCGCCGCAAAACTGGCGGTTTCTCCCGATGGTTCGGCTGTTACCGAGTGTATCGCTGTCGAGGTCATCGGACTTGACAAGGCTTACTTCAAGGACGGCGAGGCGAACAGTGACCGAATTGCCGCTGATTTCGCCGGATTGCTGAAAAAATGCAGACTTCCCGACGAGATAACCGCTCTTTGGTCATCGGGGATGTTCTGTATCATATCCTTCGGTGAAAACCGTGCATCCGCCGTTTACAGGGAATTGTGCCGACTTCTCGCTTCGCCCGAATATAAGGATATCCTCGGCGGAACGGAATTCACCGTCGGTTCGTATACCCAAAGGCTGACCTCGGAAAAGGAACTGGCAGGCTGTATCTATCAGGCTTCCATCGAACGGCTTTATACTTACAGCGATTCCGAAAATACTGCCGACCCGAAATTCGAGAGCTTGTGCCGACTGAGAGGAAAAATGCGGAATAATCCCGAATTGCCGTGGAGTATCAGCGCTATCGCTGATGAACTATATCTGAGCAAAAGCTATCTGCAAAAAATTTATAAATCATATTTCAATAAGAGCATTATCGAGGAACTTATCAGTTTCCGACTGGAAAAAGCTAAGAAACTGCTGACAGAAACGGATATGAAGATCATTGATATTGCCGAGGAATGCGGCTATTCTACGTATAATTACTTCGTCCGTCAGTTCAGAAATTCTGAGGGCGTGTCGCCTACGGAATACCGTGAATCAAAGGAGGCTGAAAATAATGAGAGCTGAGGTCATTCTGATGAAATGCCCCGAATCCAAGAAGATCTTCGGGGTGAGAACCGAGGAGCGTAACGGCGACTGGGTAAGAACATGGGCATTCAAGGTCAACGAGCGGACTGCCGCCAACGAGGGCTTCGATAAAACTATCATCCGTGGAAATCTCTACGCCGATGACGATTACAACGGCTGTCCATACTGCAAGGCGATCAATTTCGTCCAGTGCGGAAAATGCGGAAAACTCACCTGCTGGAACAACGAGGAAAAAATGTCATGTGCATGGTGCGGACTTACGGGCAATACCTCCAGATTGCAGGACGAGATCGACGTTAAGGCAGGAGATCTGTAAATTTTTGTCGGGACGGGCTTATATTCGGCTGACTGTATTTTCGGAGGAAACACCTCCCCTGACAGACATTCACTTAGAACTTATTTTTCAGCCTTTCATTGAGTTCCCTGCGCTGAGATGGTGAAAGGCGGTCATAATCGGCGGACGGGATGAATTTTCCACGGCATTTCACGCAGACGTATGCCAGAGGGTTGCGTGTGAACTTGGTGGCTTTTTTGTATTTCGCTTCCGTTCCGCATCCGAGACAGCGGAAAAAGTAGGAATATTCCAGCTTTTTCGTGGGTACGTATGTCTCGCTGAATCCCTTTTCCTCGGCGGATGTACAGCGTTTGATGTCATACTGCGGATAGGCTTTCATCACCGTTCCTGCCATTGCCAGCCATCTTCCACGGTGACCGCTGAGGCACTTATCCGCCGCATGGAGAAGTTCATGGATGATCGTATTTTTCAGCGCAAGTTCGTCGGCGGAATCGGCGAGAAGTCGGTCGGAAATGCTTATCTCGCAGGTGTCGCCGCTTATGACTTTGCACTGTCCCCAGCGTTTTTTTGCTCTGGAATTGACGGTAAACCGCACATTTCCGCAGTTTATGCCGATGGCTCTCAGTTGTGAGATGCACTCATCGGCTTTTTTTTTCAGGTCTTTCATGATTTTCGCCGCTTTTTATTTGATATTGATAATTAATTCGTCGGGCAAGCCGACGTGCGCCTTCGGCGCTTTTTTATTTTATTTTATTCAGGTATTCGCTTGCAAGATACAGCGAACCGCATACAACTACGATGCCGTTATTTTCCACTGCAAGGACTTTTGCTTTCTCCACGCACTCCTCCAGTGTTCCCGTTTCGGTTTCCGTCAGAAAATCGGCAGTTTCCGCAATATCTTCCTTCGGCACTGAATTCGGTGCGAATCCGTCCACAGCAAATAGCTTCTCGCAATGCTCGGCAATTGTCCGCACACAGCTTACATGGTCTTTCGATGCGACCATTCCCATAACTGCGTAAATCTTCCTGTTTCGGCTTGTCAGGTACATCAGCATCAGCGAAAGCATTCCCACGCCTGACGGATTATGTCCGCCGTCCACGATCACGGGCGGTTCGCCGTCGATATACTGCGTTCTCGCCTTTACCTGAGATGTGCGTATCGAGCCGATAATGGCATCATCGGGGATGTCAAATCCCTTTTTACGCAGATAGAGACAGGCTGTCAGCGCCGTTCCTGCGTTGTAATACTGGTGTACTCCCGCCATTGCAGGCTTGACGGTGACACCGTTGTAAATGAGCGGTGAGAATAGTCCGCCGTCTGCGGCAGGGATATAGTCCGCTTTTTCCACGAACTCCGCTCCCCTTTCCTCCGCAGTTTTACGCATAATTTCCACCACGCTGTCCGGATTGTCCTCAGCTACAACAACTGCTGAACCGCCTTTGATTATGCCTGCCTTGTGTACGGCTATCTCCTCGGCAGTTTCACCGAGAATTGCCGTGTGGTCGAGGGAAATGGACGTTATCACCGAAAGAAGCGGAGGCGGTATGACATTGGTGGAGTCAAGAAGTCCGCCTATTCCCGTTTCAAGCACCACAACATCGCATTTTTCACGCTCATACCACAGCATAGCTATCGCCATTGTTATCTCAAACTGGGAATATTCCTTATTTTCCGCCTTTTCTTTTACTGTCTCCGCAAGCTGACAAAGTGACTCATCGTCTATCTCGTCATCGTTTATGCGTATTCTGTCATTGTAGTGAAGAATGAACGGAGATGTGAATTTTCCTGTTTTATAGCCTGCTTTCTGCAATGCGCCTGCTATGTATTCAAGTGTCGAGCCTTTTCCGTTCGTGCCTGCGATATGCACGAATTTCAGGCGCTTTTCGGGATTCCCTATCCTGTCCATAAGCCCCTGAGCCCTTGAAAGATCGGTTATTTTTCCGCCTGATTTTGTATAGGAATCAATATATTCCATACACTCATTTATATTCATTATTTCACTGTCCTTATATAAAATATCTGCATTTTCAAGTATATCACAAAAGCCGTAAAATTACAATATATTTGTTTTACATTCTGCATACATTGTCAGTTTAATGAATAAATCATAATTGTAGGGACGGCCATTGGCCGTCCGCCGAGGATCTGACCTGTAAACCGAGGACGACCAATGGTCGTCCCTACAAAATAAACGACTATCTGGATTATTTCAATTCGGAGGCGGAGAAGCAGGGCAACAGCATTTACTTTTTTGTGGTAAGACATAGTTATTGCGAAACGACCGTAAAGCATCGCTGTGCTTGCTTTACTGCTTTGTCAGGGGGACGCTGTCCCCCTCATTCACCCCCTGCA
>JAEDMD010000057.1 GCA_016303195.1 Oscillospiraceae bacterium
AAGCGCAGCGATGCTTTACGGACGTTCCTCAATAACTATGCCTTACCACAAAAAAAGTAAATGCTGTTGCCCTGAGAATAAATAAAAAGCCTATTGCACTTTTCTACAACATATGGTATAATTAATTTTAAGCAATATTATGACCACTACCATGTCCAAGAGGTGATGACCATGTTTTGTACACGCTGCGGAAATCCTGTAAGCGAGGATGATCGTTTCTGCCGTAAATGCGGCGCTCAGCTTGATCCACCGCAGATGCCGTCGGATCATGCTCAGAATAGTAATAACAATGACAGACGCAGACAGTCCGTTACCGTAAAGGAACGTCGGACTGCTCCCCCTGAGAACGAAAAGATGAAGATAATCCTTCCTCTGGCGATACTGACTATCGTGCTTTTCTCTTTCATTATCGTCCTTATCGTTCTCCTTAACCGCCCTGAGCCTGAACCTGTTCCGAGGACGAGCAGCAGGGTGTCCTCGGTGGAATCAGCTTCAATAGAGCCTGAGACTACCACCACTACGATCGAAACTACCACGGAAACTACCACAACTACTCAGCCGCCGACAGAAGCCGACAGAATCCTCATTCAGGATCTTGCTTCCTTCTCCGATGGCGAAGTAAGAGCCGAACCTGCGGCTGTTTCAGAAAATAATACATCCATTGTTTACTATCCTGCCGAAACAGGCGGCGATATGTATTACTACGTTCTCGAATGGATGGATTATCTCAAGAAAGACTCCAAGCTGACATATGTTGGCGCAAGCGGAAGCAATGTGCTTTATACTTCTTACTATGACTGCAATGACAGCAGTATCGAGAAGAAAAAGACAAAGGTTGACGGAAAAACCAAAAAGCAGGACTATGTTATGTCTCTGGTCATCGTCAATGACCCGAATTCCAACGCTGTTCTGAGCGTTACCGCAAATATGTCAAATGGTCTGAATGTGGATGATCTGGATTTCCGTTTCAGCGGCGAATCCATGACAACTGCCGCAACTTCCACAACTACAAAGAAAAACGAAAAACGCACTACGACCACAACTCATAAAGCTACTACCGTAAAAACTACTTCCACAACTTCTTCAACTACACGCAGACAGACCGAGACTACCACTCAGCCGACTCTCACAAGCACCTACCTTCAGGATCTCAAAGATTTCGCAGGCGGTGATGTAAAGATCGGCGATCAGCAGTTCAATGACGACGGTACTGCCATTTCATATGAAGCATCTGATAATAACAGCGACATAACAGATGCAGTCAATATGTGGCTGCAATACATATTTGACAGTTCTGATTTCAACTATGCAGGTATCAGAGAGTCAAACGGACATATTATTTATTATTTTGATTATGACAGCGGTAAAACTGACAAACCAAAAGCTGAGATGGATAACGAAAACGGAAAGAAAGAATACAGCCTTGAAATCGACTGTATCTGCAAAGATTCCGATACCATCACTAAAGTTAACATCCGAGCTTGTCAGGGAATAAATATCGTCGATATGGGTGAAAGATTCTGACAAGCAGAAAATTAAGGTGGATATGAATATAAAACGAACTTTACTTAATACTCTCGCAGAAGCAGGAGGCAGATTCGTCTCAGGGGCGGCAATTGCCGAAAAACTGGGAGTAAGCCGAAATGCAGTCTGGAAAACAGTAAAAGCGCTGGAAGCTGACGGATATATCATCGAATCCATCACTTCAAAGGGCTATCGTCTGTCGGAGGCAAGCAACCGCCTTTCCGCCGACCTTATCACTCCCCTGCTCGATACTAAAAAGCTGGGCTGTGAGATACAGGTTTTTGATGAAATAGATTCGACAAATAATTACGCAAAGATACTCACATCTCAGGGCTCACCTCACGGAACTGTCATTATTTCTGACAGGCAGACCGAGGGCAGAGGAAGAATGGGCAGAAATTTCGTATCGCCCTCAGGAACGGGAATATATATGAGCCTTATCCTGCGTCCCGAATACGGACTTGACTGTGCTCCCCTCATGACATCTGCGGCCGCTTGCGGAGTTGCTGAGGCGATAGAGGAAATGTGCGGAAGCAGAGTAATGATAAAATGGGTAAATGATATTTACATCCGTGGCAAGAAAATAAGCGGAATACTCACCGAGGCTTCATTGGGGCTGGAAATGAAGATACTGGACTTCGCAGTCATCGGCATCGGCATAAACGTCAGAAGCGTCAAGGGAAAATTTGATGACGAACTTAGCCAAATAGCCTCCTCCATCGAGGATGAAACAGGTGCGATACTTGACAGGAATGTGCTTTGTGCAAAGATACTCAATAAGCTGGAGAAATATCTGGATATGGTCGAAAGCAAGGCATTTCTGGATGAATACAGGAGCAGAGAACTGCTGACGGGAAATGTTATTACTTCAAATGTCGGCGGAGAAATACTGAAAGGTATTGCAATGGGTATTGATGATAATGCCAATCTTATCATGAAACTTCCAAACGGACAGTTGAAAAAATTAGGTTCGGGAGAAGCAAATCTCACGAGGATAACAGAATAAAAAGAAAAAGCGCCAAAGGCGCTTTTTCTTTTTGTCCAAAACATATTTCATTGTAAAACAAGGGGGCTGTCGAGGACGCCAGCCCCTACAATTCGGCTATTCCTCGTGAATGTTTTTGTAGGGGACGGCGTCCCCGACGTCCCCAAATTGTTTTCTCTTTTATCCGACCAATCCCGAACGCTCGATACCTTCCGTGAAATGCTTCTGCAAGAATCCGTACATCACCAGCAACGGTGTTATACATATCAGACAGCCTGCTTCTTTCCAGACTATCTGTTCTCTCGGATTTATCTGCAAATTCGGGTCATTGAATAACCTCATATTCAATTCGCTTTCAAGATTCGTCAGCATCAGCGCTATCGTTCTTGAATCCGTGAAAAATGTCGTACTTACATAATAATCGTTCCAGTACCACACTACCGAGAACAAAAATACCGTCAGGAACGATGATGCCGCATTAGGTATCATCACCCTCACAAATGTCATGAACGGGCCGCATCCGTCAATATATGCCGCATCTTCGAGTTCCTTCGGCAGTCCTCGGAAAAACTGTCGGAATATCAGTATCATAAGTCCCGAACGTATGCCGTTTGCAGTAAGCGCAGGCAGATACATTGTCAGCTTGCTGTCTATGAGATTCACCGTGAACAGCCCTTTTATGCCGAAAAATCGGAACTGACTGTACAGCGGAAGCGCTATTACCTGCGTCGGGACAAGTATCATCATGATGACTATAATGAACATCAGCTTTTTTCCCTTGAAATTGAACCTCGCAAATCCGTAGCCCGTGACCGCACACGAAAGCACCTGCACCACGGAACAGCCGATATTCAGCACAAGTGTTGTGGCGAGAGTGTTCCAGAAATCCATTGCATCAATTGTCTCACGGATTATGTCAAGGGTCAGATGCCGTGGTATCCACATGACTGTCGGGTCATTCATGTCACGCCGTTCACGGAACGCACAGCTTACCATATATATCAGCGGATACATAATGACGAAACCAAGACCGATAATGATACAGGCACGGAAAAAAGGCCATATCTTATCGGTTATTCTTTTTCTGCGGAGATAGCTTCGTTCATCCTTTGTCATTTTCTCAAACTGCTGTTTTTTCCGCTGTTTCAGGCTTATTTCAGCACTTTCAGCCATTTTCCGCACCTCCTTGTATAATAGTACATGGCAGATCTTATTCAACTTCGTAGTATATCAGCTTGCTTACCAATAGTGATACAACGCCTATCACTGCAAGCACTATCGCAAAATATATCCATGCCATTGCCGATGCATAGCCGAATGACCATTCGCTTTTCATTTCCAGTATTCGTTTCATGACCTGATTCATGGGGCTTGTAAACGAATCAATGACGGTATAGATGAAATTTGCAAGTATAAACGGCATAACATAGGGAAATGTTATCTTCCAGAAAAATTCCCACGCTGTTGCGCCCTCAACTTCTGCCGCTTCCCTTACCGATGGATGAATGTTCTGCAATGCCGCAAGGAATATGATTATCTGTATTCCCGAACTCCAGACGATGCCGAAAATATTATCCGCCACCGCCGAGATCATATCATTCATCTTGTCGCTAAGTCCGTAAATTCCCAGAAATTGCATAAGTTCGCCGATAAGGTCAGTGGAGAACATCGTTGAGAACTGCGTTCCGCCGACTCCGCCCGTTCTGTCCATATCGTTGCTGATTATCCTGAAAACAGGGCCTGTTGCGATTATTACAGGCAGGAAAAATATCGCTCTTGCAAGTGTTCTGCCCTTGAATTTCTGATTCAGTATAACCGCAATAAAAAGGGAGAATATCAGTATCAGCGGAGTTTTCCACAAAGTTTCAAGCAGGGCTTTTCCGAGATATTCCGTGTAATACTGGTCTTCATTCAGTGCGTAGATGTAATTTTTCAGACCGCTGAATTTCGTATCGATCGAACCCGGTGAGACCTTGACATCGCTCAAAGAGTATATCAGCGACTTTATAAGCGGTATCAGGAAAAACATGATCGTTCCCATCATCCACAGCCCGATGAAGCCGTAGCCGTACAAGGATTTCCTGCGCTGATAGGACATTATTTTCTTCTGTTTCTTAGCCTTTTCAGCCATTAATACCTGATACCTCCTTCCATATCAAGTTGGTAAAGCCTGCCGTTGTGTTCGATAGTATAATTGGCAAGATCGGCTTTTATGACAGTTCCGCTGTCATATTCGGCAGTAATTATATTTCCGTCCTTTTGGTATGAAGTTATACAGCTTCCGCTGACATCGCTTATTATCGGCGAAAGCAGTTTATACAGATCCGCCGCTGTATCCGTCCACCAGCGATGATCCGCATAATACAGCGTATCAAGCTCTGTATCTTTCAGTTCTGACGGTTCTTCATATATCATGTCAAAATTCAGTGAACATCCTGTCACAGCCGCTTCAAGCACCAGTTTTTCAGGCTCGGCACTTCCGTTCACCGCCCTTGTGGACATTGGGATAAGTCCATGCATGACCATCTGATAAAACGGGATATCCTCATCGAAAATATCGAATCCTCCTGATGACATGGGAACATTGCTGATTCGGCTCACATACGGCAGAACATAGGCATTTGCCGTATTTGCGAGTATGCCGTTTTCAAGTGCATCGTCAGTTTTTGCAAGTCCCTCTTTCAGCATTTGTGCGGACATCCCACGGGAAATGTTCTTCTTGCCGTAATCGCCGTAGAGAGCGGAAGTCATATCGCCGAGAGAAACTCCCTCAATGCCTGCGGCAGAGTAATTCGCCGAAATATCGCTGAAAACCTGCCCGAAATAGGATGGCGACAGCAGTGATTTATTCTTGCGGAAACCGTTCGGGATGCCATAAGCCATATCGTAGCTGACAATACGTGAATATGCGCCTGATATCCTGACAGTTGTTCCCGAAATTGTATTGTAGCCGTTTCCTGAGTAAAAACATCTGTTGTCGGACACGGGATAAAGCCTGCCGCCCTCATTGATGAAGTCCGAAAGCTGACGGAAACCGCTTTTACCGCCCAGTTTGCCCGACGGCTTTGCGTCAGTATCGACTTTGCCACGGATGCCGTCATTTGTCCATCTGCTGTAACTAACGGTCATATCCTCAACACCCTTTTCACGAAGCTGAGAAAGAATTGTCTGCGCCTGACTGTAATCAGTGACCTTTGTACGCATATTCACAGGGATGCCGAAAATCGGCTTCTTCTTCATAGTTCCGCCGTAAAGTCCGATATACAGGGAATTATCATCATTTGTGGCACGTTTCTGCACACCTGCTTCTTCAATGAGATACTGCCTGTATCTTGCGGCAACGTCCGTATAGTCAGCGCCTTTTTCGGAGATGGGATAATATCTCAGTTCGATATCATCTGACTTGATAGCACCGCTCTCAAAGACGGTAAATCGCTCATTGCTCGTGCCTGCCATGTAATAATCATCGGTATCACGCAGAATAAAAGTGAAATTGCAGAGGTTGTAGCTGCTGTTGGACTGCCTTGAAACGTTGGCATTGAGAACAGCATTTGTGTCGCCCTTAGCCGCAACCACAAGCATTGCGTTATCGTCTCTGACTATGCCGTAAACAGGGAGATATATCTGTTCGGTGACAGCGCCACGATTTGTGGGAACTGCCGCAGAATCGCCTCCGTAAACCCTCTGCTGATAGAGATTCGGCTGTAATGATCGGTTATTGTTGAATCTTATAACAGCGCCGCTTCCGTCGGGAACGATGAAATAGCCCTCATCCTCCAGTCCTCCTGCACCGAAACTGCTTAGCAGAGTGACCTGAGTTGCGATATTTTCGGGCTTTGATTCCTTGATATCGGCGACTTTCAGGCTTGCCTTCACATAATCATTTTCCAGCGTATACTCCACTGGAAAGCTGATGCCTGCCGAGCGGTAGTTATAGCTGACACGGATGCCGTTTTTTATGTCCTTGACCGATATTTCGCAGTCGGAAGTCGCAGAACGGAGAATGTTGTTATTGTTCTGCTTTTCGGGGATGCCATACCTCAGCACATTCGAGGAGCGAAGTTCATCCGCAAGCACAGGAGTTGCAATGCTGTCCCGTGAAGCCTCCAGCGGTGATGACCACCATATATAGCCTGTTTTCTTGTTTTCAAGTCCGAAACCGCCATAGCGGTCGCTGACCAGCATTCTGTAATCGTCATTTTCCGCACCGTATCGGAATGCACCGACGGTATGCTTTACATCGGGCGAAGTCCATACAAAGCCGTTTTCCCCCTGAAATTTACGGTATTCGCCGTCAGTGCCCTTGTCCTTGTATGTGCCGACTATCTTTTTGTGCTTGTCATCGGTAAGTATCACGCTTTTTCCGTCAGCCGTCCTGTAAATACAGTTGTCATCGACAGAAGAAATTATTTTCAGCAATTGCTTCGGTTTTCCGCTGTTTTCATCGGTTATCAGCAGAAAACGCTGTGCATCGCTGACATACATTTTGCCGCTGTCTGTTTTGGAATTATCCTTGAAAGTGGTAGCAGCTTCCTTTGTGTGAGTGTCGATGATGGTATAATCGCCGAGACGTTTCAGTTCGTTTATCGCATCGTCAAGCGCCTTCTGCCTGTCGGTATAGTCCGCCTTTTTCGCAGGTTTTCCGCCGTTTTTCTCCCATATGTCATTGCCAAAGTCTTTCGCCTTGAAATAAACATCATAGCCATCGATACTGCCCTTTTTTTCGAGATATTCCGTGATATATGCAGTATCGCAGTTTATTTTCTCCACGGTTTCCTTCGCCTTTGCCGTTGTGGAGGCTGTCGATTTTTCGGCATTTTCCTCAGCTTCTGAGACTGCCGTATCTTCATTTTTTGCAAAGACAGTTCCCGATGCAGTCATCGCCGAAAGCGCAAAAATACAGAGAACTGCCGATTTTATGCCTTTTTTCATGCCATCACCTCTACACCCTTATGCGATAGGAAATTTCCGTGTAGACCGATAGCAGGAATATCCATATCTGCTGTACGAGTGCAAGTATCATCACCATCAGGAACAGCATTATCAGCATTGCGGAAATGGTCAGAAGTATGGCGAACACGGTCTTTACAGCGCTGTACTGATGAACTGAACGTATCGCCGAAAACAGAAGCAATACCGTCCATAAAGTGCCTATTATCCGTATTATCTCCATGAAAACCGCCTCATCCCTGATGAGGAAATGAGAGAGTATCACGTTTATCCAGACCTGCGCCACATAGGGTATCAGCGAATAGGCACTGTAAATGCAGATATTCCTTATAGTTCCCTCGCCGTCAAGGAGAGTGCAGACAGCCCAGTTTCCCACGACCCACACTCCGAAAAGCACGAAACTTCTGACAATATAGGGAACGATGTTGAATATCTTGTCATAGCTGATGTAGAACTGTGCGCCGTAAAGCCTGCCATAAGCCAGTTCAGCCAGAAACAGCAGTCCGACGATGAGAAAGGCAATTTTCAGCGAACCCGATTTTTTCCAGCGCATATCCTCGAATCCCTCAATGGGATGAGTTACTGCATGGCGCACCCACTGTGCGGATGTGAGATCCATCATTTGCCGTCAGCCTCCTTTCTTCGTCTGCGTATCAGTCTGACCGCAGACATGACAATTCCGATAAGAACAGCTATGCCTGCGAGTATATATCCAAAATTCGCCTTGAGGAATTCACTTCGCCATCCCTCGAAAGCCTTGTCATATATCTTGCCTGCGTCGGCGAGCTTTGCGTACTTCATAGCGCCCTTGTAATCGCCCTTTCGGAGAAGTGCCGAGGCGATGCCGACATGGGCACGATGGTAGTTTCCGTCACGGCGGAGAACTTCATACCACGGTTCAAGTGACTCCTCATAGCGGCCTTCATTGTAAAGTGCCGCCGCCTTGTGAACAGCCTTGCCGAAGGAAGTTTCGCTGAATACAGTTATCGTATTCTTCACATTGTCCAGCACATAGAGTTTCTCATCAAGAGATTCAAGCGCCGCTACCTGAACGAATCCCCCCGACTGACGGGCAAGCGCACCTGTGATGAACAGCAGATTGCAGTCCTCGTCATACTGGAAAACTCTGCCTGTGGTATAGTCAAGACAATTGATATTACCGTCAGCGGCAATGTCGATATCAACGATGGCAGGGGCAAGCACCTTATTCTGTGAAGTATCGTACATTGGCGTAAAATCGCCGAATGTCAGTTCCATATTCGCAAATATGTTCTTTCCTGCCGCATTCAGTTTCTTGACCGTATCGGTGGTCTGAGAGGATGAAGAAGTGCAGGTGAAAATAAAATCTCCGTCCATGTCAAAATTGGTGATACCTGTCGGAACAGTCCTCGTCCGCCTTGAACGCTTTTCGTCGGACATGAAGATATTTCGGAAGTAATTCCGCACACGTTCAGCAGTTGCCTCAACACGGTTAGCGCCGTAGAATCCCATAAATTCGCCATTCGGTGAGAACATAGCCGCACCCGTGGTAATATTTCCGAGAACCGTGTAGACGTTGCCTGCCTTGTCAACTGTCACTTTCTGCGGCTGGAATGTCTTTTTGCTGTCGTATATCTCAGAATCGGGCTTGGTTATCTCACGTATGACATTTCCGTCGGTATCCGCAATGAGGATACGTGAATTTTCTGTATCGGCAATGTACATATTGCCGTTTTCCGCAGATACGCATACACCTGTGGGCTTGCTGAGATGAGTTTCACTTCCGTCGGGCATGGTAAAGCTGTCATAGACGGCTGAAACCTCGGTCAGTCCCTCATTTACTGCAACAATGCGGTCATTGTCCTTGTCGGCAATGTAGAAAGTCCTGTCAGCCGAAATAAAAATATCGCTGGGCGAACTAAAAGCGCCGATGTCAAGATCATAGCCCGAAACAGTCCGCTCGGTAGTATAGCCTGCCTGTGAGGGAATGGCATCTCCCCATCGGTCATAATTGTAGGAATCGTAGGGCTGTTCTGCGGATGTATCTATCGGAACGGCTGTGAATATCATTACCGCCGCTGACAATGCCGCAGTCAGCTTTGAGAAAAACTTCTTCATGCCGTCACTCCTTGATTCCCGAATGAGCCATAGTTTCGATAACATTGCGCTGTGCAAGCATGAATATTACTATCGGAGGGATCAGCATGAAAACTGCCGCCGCCATTGCCACGCCTGCCTTTGCGATACCCGAAGCCGCCGCCTGAGAAACGACAGTCGGCAGGGTCTTGTATTCCTCTTTGAAAACGAGCGAGCCTGACTGGATGTTCCATGCCGCCTGAAATGCGAATATTATAAGCGTCATGAGTGCAGGTTTCTGATTGGGAATGACTATCTGCCAGCATATGCGGAACAATCCTGCGCCATCGACTTTCGCCGCTTCAATGACAGAATCGGGCATGGTACTGATAGACTGACGCATGAGGAAAAGTCCCATCGGCGAGGCGATCGACGGAAGTATCAGTGCAAGCGGATCGTCGATAAGCCCCAGCTTTGCCATAACGATGTACTGCATGATGTATATGACATTGCTCTGATAGAGAAGTGCAATTACGATCATGCTGTTTATTATCTTACTTCCCGGAAATTTGCACTTTGCCAGCACAAATGCCGCCATCGAGCAGAAAATGCACTGGAGAGCCGTAACAGTGACAGTTACGAAAATGCTGTTGAATACATAACGTGAAAACGGCACTCGGTTGCTGTTGAGGTCACGGAACATATCACGGAAATTGTCCAGTGTCGGGCGTACAGCGTACAGCTTCGGAGGAAACACGAAAAGCTCCTCCACGGGCTTGACGGACATTATTACAGTCAGATATATCGGCAGGAGCATGAATAT
>JAEDMD010000310.1 GCA_016303195.1 Oscillospiraceae bacterium
GGTCAACCCTCGCTCTGACACAATCACGAATATACTCCGTTTTGTTCTTGTAGCCGTACTGCTCACACTTGGAAAGAATATCCTGCATTTCCGATTCGGTAAAGCGAACATTCAGCGTATAGGACTTCTTCTCTCGCTTTCGTTTCAGGTACTTCCGTTCGTCCTCGGTGAGCTGGCTCTCGTCCTTGTGTGCAAGGGTATCATCAAGCTCGGACTTGACCTCTTTATCCAGAGCATTATTGATAGCTCCCTCGTAAGTCATTCCCTCAAATTCCATAGCCTTTTGTTTGGGCGGTCTGCCCCTATTGCGTTTTGCATTTTCCATAGTGATGTCTCCTTTGTTTCTATTTCGGCGTAAGCCGATTATTTCATGACCGCTGTGCGGTCATTTCGAGGCTTGGGGTGTCCCCAACAAGCATTTTGTATTTTCGTCCGTGTGCGGCGCAAAATACAATGCTTGTTATTTTTCTTGCGCTGTCGCGCATATTTTCGTCTGCGTGATATGCTTATCCGCAGACTTTCGCTGTTGCCCCAGCGAATTGGAGCTGTGCGACTTTCTCTCCGCCGCTTCGGTCGGCGGTCTTATTCCTCGCTCACACTCCTGCGTGATGCTCTCCATGTCATCATCGGTGTCAATATTCTAAACTGGTACGGCGCAGTTATCGTGCTGGGAGTGCGGCAGTCTGGTGAAAAATATGGATATTGCATTTTGAGTCCCGATGTGGTATAATATTGTCAAAGCTAACAGCGGTGATAGCTTCATCACCGATATTCATATTTGAAATAATGAGGTCACGCTATGAATGAGATTGATGTAATTGATAGAAACGATCCCGAATACACGGCACTGCTCGACAATGTTGGCAATGCGATTGAAGCTGGCAAGGGTAAGGCTGTTGCCGCTATCAACTCTGCTATGGTGGAAACATACTGGCGGATAGGACAGTATATCGTTGAATTTGAACAGCACGGTCACGAGAATGCGGAGTACGGTTCAAACACCTTGAAAATGCTCGCCGCTGACCTTAGTGTCCGCTATGGCAAGGGCTTTAGTTGGAGCAACATCTATCGTATGCGACAGCTATATCTCTCCTATGAAAATTTTGCGACACTGTCGCAAAAATTGAATTGGAGTCATTATGTTGAGCTTTTGAAGATAGAGGACAGTGCAGAGAGAGCGTTTTATGAGAAAGAATGTATCTCTGAGAATTGGGGCGTTCGTGAGCTTAAACGGCAAATGAAAAGTATGCTCTATCATCGCCTTGCCCTTAGCGGAGATAAGAGTGAGGTACTCAGACTGTCACGGGAAGGACAGGTCATTGAAAAGCCGGAGGACATTATCAAAGAGCCTTATGTGCTTGAATTTACGGGACTACCAAATCTGCCCGTTTACAAAGAGGGCGATCTCGAAGAAGCTCTCGTCAATAATCTGAGCCAATTCTTCCTTGAACTTGGAAAAGGCTTTACCTATGTCGGCAGACAGCAAAAGATGGTCATTGCAGGCAGAACGTATAAGGTCGATCTCGTTTTTTATCATCGTATCCTAAAATGCTTTGTGCTTGTGGATTTGAAGATCGGTGAGGTTCAGCACGAAGATATTGGGCAGATGAATTTTTGTCTCAACTACTACAAGCAGGAAATGAATACCGAGGGCGACTCTGAACCGATAGGCTTGATACTCGGCGCTTATCAGGATAAATTGGTCATGCAGTACGCTCTCCAGAATATCACCAATCAACTTTTTGTGAGCCGTTATCAGTTATATCTGCCCGACAGAGAACAGCTTGAAGCTGAGTTCCGTAGATTTATGAGTGACGAGGAATGAATTGAATATGTCTCCAAAGCTGTGTGAGCGATTTACGCTCCGCAGCTTTTTCATTTTCCCCATAACAATTTGTCGAACGGAGAAACGCTAATGGGACACAAAGTTTGAGCGCAATACCAATAGACAAACGGCGGTGCTGTGCGCTATAATATTATCGTGGGGTTAATTCAAATCCTGCGATACCAAACGAAACCTGCTAAGAAAAATCAATAGGCAGAACAGCTAAAGATGAAAGCGAT
>JAEDMD010000311.1 GCA_016303195.1 Oscillospiraceae bacterium
GCTTAACATCTTATTTTTTGAGGGTTAGTGTCCAAGATCATTGACAAGTGTACAACAGAGGATGTTTTGGGGAAAAAACAACGTTGTTGACAACTAATAAAACTTATGATATAATATTTTTTATATAATTTTTCAAGGAGTGATAATAATGGACATCATCAATAAAAACATCGACGGCGGTCATGCTTTCGATTGGGGCAGAACTTCCGAGAATTACGCTAAATTCCGTGATATCTACCCTGACGAGTTCTATCAGTACATCGTTGACCGTGGGCTTTGCGTCAAGGGGCAGGACGTTCTCGACATGGGCACGGGTACAGGTGTTCTCCCTCGTAATATGTACCGTTTCGGTGCAAACTGGACGGGGACTGACATCTCTGAGGCTCAGATCGAGCAGGCTAAGCGCCTCTCAGAGGGAATGGATATCCGCTATGAAGCTAAATCTGCGGAAAATATCGACTTCCCCGAAAACAGCTTCGACGTTATCACCGCCTGTCAGTGCTACTGGTACTTCGACCATGAACATATCGCTCCACAGCTTGCGAAAATTCTCAGAAAGGGCGGAAAATTCGTCATGCTGGTAATGAACTGGCTTCCTTTCGAGGACAAGATCGCAGGCGCAAGCGAAAAGCTCGTTCTGAAATATAACCCTAACTGGAGCGGCTGTAATGACACGATGCACCCTGTAAATATTCACGAAGCATACAGCAGGTATTTCGATATTGAGCATACAAATGAGTTTATTCTGAATGTGCCGTTTACCCGTGAGACATGGAATGGCAGGATCAAAGCCTGCCGTGGCATAGGCGCTTCTCTGCCGCCTGAGCAGATAGAGAAATGGGAAACTGAACACAAGGCTATGCTCAATGAGATGGCTGAGGAAAATTTTACAGTAAAGCATTATGCGGCTATCGCTGTTCTCAAAGTTAGAAAATAAAAAATTCACAGTTTATTATTACATTCTTGCTAAAATCGTTTGACAAGCACTTCTATTTATGGTATAATTATACTACAAGCATTTTACTTGGAAAATACCGCAATTGGAGGTAAATTTATGAAAAGACTTGTTACACGAAGCGATTTCGACGGTCTTGTTTGTGCGATGCTTCTCAAAGAGATGAATATAATAGACGAGATCAAATTCGTTCATCCCAAAGATGTTCAGGACGGAAAAGTAGATATCACCGAAAATGATATAACAACCAACCTCCCGTTCGACAAGAGAGTCGGTCTTGCCTTTGACCACCATGAGAGTGAGCTTATCCGCAATACTCTGGAGGAATATAAGGGCAAATACTTCATTGACGGTGCGGCTAAGTCCGCTGCCCGTGTGGTTTATGATTACTATGGCGGTTCGCTGGCTTTCTCACGAGTTTCCGAGGAAATAATGGATGCTGTTGACAAGGGCGACAGCGCTGATTTTACTGTTGACGAGATACTTAATCCTAAAGACTGGGTACTGATGAACTTCCTCATGGATGCACGTACAGGTCTGGGACGTTTCCACGATTTCCGTATATCCAACTATGCTCTGATGATGGAACTTATTGATTACTGCGTTGACCATTCCATAGATCAGGTTTTACAGCTTCCCGATGTTAAGGAGCGTGTTGACCTTTATTTCGAGCAGCAGGAGCTTTTCAAGGAGCAGTTGAAGCGTATCACTAAGATCAACGGCAAGGTTGCTGTGATCGACCTCCGCAACGAGGAGACTATCTATGCAGGCAACCGTTTCATGGTTTATGCAATGTGGCCTGAGGTTGAGCTTTCTGTCCATGTAGCATGGGGATTCCGTAAGCAGAATACGGCGGTAATGATAGGAAAGTCTATCGTTAATCGTGCGTCTGATTTCAATATCGGCGAGCTTTGTCTGACATACGGAGGCGGCGGTCATGCGAATGCAGGAACGTGTCAGCTTGATAATGATAAGATAGATGCGGAATTGCCGATAATACTGGACAAGATGAACGGCAAGATACCTGTAAAATAATAAAAAAGCGGCGAAGCCGCACGCTGGGTTTCCAAAGGGATCACGGTAGATTATAATATGAAGTGCAACAAA
>JAEDMD010000058.1 GCA_016303195.1 Oscillospiraceae bacterium
TCCTCACTCAAATAAGCATATTTCGCGTAGGGAAAGAGGCTGTTGCCTGCAATTTGCAATTAACTTGCATTTGCAACAGCCCCTAGTCCGTGAGATGACCTCGCTATGCCGGGGGATCATTATTCATGCCATGAGTTCGGAACGATAACTCTGTCCGCAGCAATAGATTTTATTCCCACCCAAAAAGCCTTGTAAAATACGGATTTTTATCCGTTGAAACGATAGCCTACTATGAAACGATAGCTTTTGCAATAGCACTGAAATAGGAGCGTCGGGATGTAAAACGTGCCCTCAAACCAACGCGGCTGAAATGATAACTACACCCTTTGTTTTGAAAAATGCTGATAAACAAAGGGAGCTGTAATGTAAAATTAAAAATAAGAGAAAGGAGAGTCTCGATCACTCCCTCGGTAAAACAAACAATCATCATACCTATTTGCCCAAGAAAGTATCAAAGTGATCAACTCAATCTGAAAAGTCGGTTCGCCTCGGAATGGCTTTCTGGTTGATGCTCGTTAAGCCAGTTCCACTGAAGCACAAAATCATTATCAGATATTTGACCGAGTTCTTCAGCCAACATTTCTGCACAATCATTTACATAAATCGAATTGGAATCCGTTGCCATTCTAATTCCGTGCTCAATGTAAGTCTTCGCCAATTCCTCATTCATCTTAACAGGAAGTGCGTCATGCCACAGCACCCAGACGCATTTGTATAGGCAGACATTCTTTTCCATGAATTCAAAAACCCCCATAGTGTATTTTAATTGGACTTACTGCTGCTGTGAATCATATTGATGCCTCCGTATCAAATCCAGAGATGCTGTAAGAATACGCTTGATTTCCCCCGTATCCAGCTTCTTCTCTGGGTAACGGTTATTTTCTTTTAAGTAATCCATAAGTTTCTTACTATAACGTCCCCCTTCAAGATCAGCATGACAGACGCGATTCCTGATTATTCTTGCGTAGAGATAATCCATCAGAAACTGTCTAAGGTCAGTAAGAGAGTCGGTGGAATACTCCGATGCATTCAAGATGTTTTCAAGACTAACTAGCGTATAATAATAGTTTTCGTTAATATCGTAATCGGTTGCGTGAGAGGTGGCAAGCCCCATTAGTATCTTTAACTCATCCGAGCTCAATCGCAAGACGCAATTAATTATCTCAATCGGGCGCTTAGCTCGCAATCGGTTCCAAGCCACCTTTTTTTCTCCAGATTCAGTTAGGGAAGAAGTCCTGCGGATTCGCTCGTGTCCTGTGGTATCCCTGACTAGTTTGTTAATGGCATTTTTAAGAATGCGCTCTGTACCGGAGTATTGTAGAGCCTCATTAATCCATCCGTATGAATTCGTATTCACGCAACCTATGCAGCACTCATCAAATGAGCTTGTTCTGCGATACTGTCCACAATTATTTTGGCAATTGCAATCAGCATATTCGGCCAAATATGGGCTGCTCATCATCAAGCTTCTTATGATTACCTTAACAATGCAAACCCCCGTGCGCACATCGTATGGAAGCTCATTACATGCATTACTGTCGAGACGGTTAGTTAGCAGTTCTGCTTTATGGTCTTGCACAAACCTCCTCAACTGTGCTTGCGGAGAGTTTGGGCTTTCGGTTATTTCAGGATAATCTTTACCCAAGTTGAACAGGTCGTTGATCGCCTTATAGTGATCGTAAGAATTATCCAACCGAGTATTTTTTACATCAAGCAGGGAAGTCTTATCTATTATAAACTCGGGGATCCGTTCATTATAAACTGTCAATGCCTGCTGGATAAAGTTATTGTCGAGGCACCATTCGATGATATCCGGAACAGTTGTGAGGTGTGAGAACTTTTCGCAGAAAATGTCGAGCAAAAGGTTGGTTTGTGTATCACAAGTATTGCGAAGCTTATCAAGTTCAGCATTTATTGTGTTGATTTCTTTGTCGAGCATGTCTGTCTGACAGAGTGCAATACTCTCAGATAATTCTCCCATCGCAGTCAGTAATGGGGATAGCTCCGAGTCGTCATGAAAATGCTCCTTAAGCGAACTGACGCTGCAAAACCTGCTGAATTCACTCAAACCATTTATTAGAACGGGCGACATAAAGGTGGATACATCCGTAATGGCCTTATCGGAAAGTGAGGAATAAACTGCCCCGGCGACCTTAATGCCGCGATACCTCAGAATATTTGCTATAAGATTAAGCTTGATAACAGCATCTCTGAATCCGCCTGTTGTTTCAAGGTAGATCTCGTCATTAGGCGATATTGTTTTGATAACCTTGGGCAGAACATCCTTACCAAAGTCCATTCCGGCGTCAAAGCGAATCGGGGTTGTGCTTACACCCGATTCCTTGAGAAAAGAGCTCACAAAGCTGTATGCATTGGAGGCGTCGTCCGTCACGATACAAATAACATCTTTGATACCCCCATCGTGCTGAATAAGGTAGCGTATGGGTGCTTCACTGCTTAAACTTCCTCCGCTCACATACGACCCATCGGGACAAGAGTACTCATATGTTTTCCCGTTTTCGTGCATTATGCTGAGAAAGACGAGGATTCGTTTTTGCCCGGTTATTTCATTAAGTTGTCTTCTCATAAATATATCTCCAAGTTAGTTTAAGTCATAATTTTGACAGTCGAGTACTTTGCTTTCATTTAAGAGAGACCTAAGCTTCTTATAGTTTCTGTTCCAGATATCGCTAATATTCCATTTTTTGCTGTATCGCGCCCAACCATAGCTTTTCGCAACTTCTTGTCTCATAGGCTTATAGCAAGGATTGTCAGAGTCGGCTGTATCGTTGACAAGCTCTGCAACAGGAATATCCGCCTCACACTGTGAGTATGGCAGACTATCCTTGGAAACTTTATGATAGTAGCCGTAACTCTTCTTTCTGATTTCATCAAGTGAAGAGTAAACTTCTTTAATGTGGCCTTCTATATTAAAAGTCTTTCCCTGTTCCTGCATGAAGCAAAAGGATATAAAGGGGCTGTCAAGAAAGCTGAGGAGCTCTTTTTCGTCAGATACAGTGAACTCATTCCCATCGACACCCTTCAGCTCGTTCATAATATTGAATGTTATGTATAAAGCCACTTTTTCATTGCCTTTTTTTACGTCTTGGAAAACCTTTAAAGCTGCACTCAGCAAATTTGCGAAAGGATTACCGTCATAAAGCGGAACATCATCCAATGGCGGCTGAGCTTCAATGCTTGACTCACTTGAAGCCTTGTCATCGGTTGAATCCTCATATTCAAAAACGTTATCTTCATAGGGTCCAACAGAGGGCCTAAAATATTCTTCGATTGAGTCGGATAGAATATAGGCCTTGCCATTACCCTCGCTTTGTGCTGGCCAGTATGTAGAAGGCGATACATTCTTTTTGCCTGATACGATGCTTCGAATCTCCACCCAAATACTGCTAATAGACGGCAACGTCTTCGGAATAATGATCGTTCCATAATCAAGCGAGCCTAAGCAATAAGCAGTGTAATCTGGCTCAGTATAAATCGATGCACCATTTTTAGATATTACTTTATATTGATGGGACGGCATTTTCGTAAGACCGCCCAAGCTCATTTCTTTAGCTTCTTTTGAAGCTTTCCTCAGGATTGAAGTAATAAAATACTTGCGAATAGAACCTGTTCCGTACTTCTCTAGAGTATTTCCGCGTATATCATGCAGGACTGAAAAAAAGTGGTATGTCAAAAAAGCTATATGCGAAGGAACGATCTTCAAACATGATGGCTCAACATTTTTATCCAAAGACCAACGAACTTTATTACTTGCAGCAACTAAAGGGAGGATCTGTTTCTGAGCATATTCAGTAATATAAACCCAGCGAGGATCGTCTTTTTCCCAAACTGCCTCGGTGTCTTTTTTTAATATAGAGTCATTGCAGTACTCGATAATCAGATCTTCAAACTGCTCTAATGATATTTTTTCACTCATTGTCATCACCCTTTGAAAGCTCTATGATAGCATCAATAACCCCTAAAGGTCTTTCAACCCTGTTTTCCGCAAGAAGACGAACAAGCTCATCAAGGTGTGCAAGTGCTGTGATATCGAAAATCTTCTGTACAGGTGGATCAGCGCTATGATCCTTTTCTCCATACACTATGCATTCAATAGAAACGTTGCGTTTAACTCTATATGCATACATAATTGCCATTAGCTCAGCAATCGGCATCGGCTTAACCCCATATGTGAAACATGCATATAGAATGTCTTCGTCCTCAAGGTGATCGAGAAGCTTCCGGAAGATATCGATCATTGTTCCAACGTCACCGGCATAGTCCACCGGAACGTCGGTAACCCCGTTGCAGATGAACCCCTTTTCTTTTGCAAGAGCAAAAACTTCATCTTCAAGTTGCCTGAAGTGAATCTCACTTGCCTGCGTATGCGTATTAACGGCAATGACGCGAATCTCTTCTCCGGCATTTGCGTAAGCGTTGATAACGGGTATGATAGGGAATCTTGTTTTCCCATCAAACTTGTCATACAAGAGCTTGGGATTACCGACGGGGGTATAAACATCCTTACTGAGCATATCGTACTGAACCCTGCTTGGCTTATAGTCTACAGGGTAATGTTGACAATTATCATTGCATAGCTTGCATTTTCCCTTGCAGTCAAAGCCGTCTTTCTCTCCGCATGGCTGAAGGGGTGTTACCATAATAAACTTTTTCATAAAAATCTCCTCCCGAAACGATATCCATTAACACGCGATAGATTTATTCTTTCCTCAAACCATTCAATCCGACTCCTGACATGGTTTCTTTCACCGTGGGAAGAACTTTGCTAATACAAGGGTTCGTTCCCGTCCCTTTTATCTGTTTGTTCCCAACAAACCATTGCATAGAGGTAACGCTTGTGGCACTTTGACCACCATTGTCACCAAGAGGATAGGAAAGGTGGATGTTTTTGCCAATTGTGTTGTAATCAAGAAATGCAAGCATTGCCCTGACCGAAGGTGGATACTTTCCGCCATGCATAAACAAATCCTTGGCATCGCATACTTTTGAGTACTTGTTACATGGTTTACTTTTATATTCGCCCGTGTTGCAGTCGTAATTTCGAAGATGAACTCGCTCAATCTCCGTTTTAATACTTCCAAGTCCAAGCGGTTTACCTAACCCAAGCTTATGGCAAAGATCCTTTTCTCCATCTTTCGGCGCTATGCACCAAGTTAGAACCCGTAGCTGTTCCGGACTGATATTTTCAAAATACACAGTGAATGAAAAGTCCGCTTTTGTAATAAGCTCCACCGTCGCATTTCGCACGGTTTTCTCTCTCGTTTCATAGGGAGGAAGAGGTTGGGCGGACAACGACGGATTGTATGCCGCATTGCGGTTGTGAAAGAAGAACTTTCGTCCTCTTAACTTTGGAGTATACTTAATATGGTCGACAATACGAGCGTCAGCATCATTTGTCTGCCTGTAGTACTCAAAATTCCATGTCCGAGCATTCGTGTTAGCCCTTGTTTTATACTGTCTGCTCTCACTATCATAGTACCGCTCTAAAGGTCTTTCGAGATACATCTCGCCCGCCGATATTTTAGCTCCGGCAAGTTCCTTAAGCATTGTCCGCATTGTTTTCAGCTCGCTTCCTTTAACAAGAACTGCATCCGAGAATCTGACAGCCGAGCCAAATACAGTCTCCCCGCTGCTGATCATTCCGAAGAGCGCACAGGCAGGACAGATCGGCGACACTCGCTTGTCGGCGGCTTTATCTGTCTCATTCTTCTGATTTCTGTCAAGCAAATCACCACATGGAGCGAATACGCCTGCTATTTCACTTAGTGAAGAGTAATATACTTCACGCGAAAGCATTGCTGGCGAAAAATGATAGAGCCGTGTTTTTTTCAAAGGATCGAACGTTTCACTATAGAAAACAGGAGTTCCTGACTCTTTGATGGCATAGCTTTTATATCCGCCATGTATTTCGGAATTACATCCGTTCAACTTGCTATCGCCGTAGCACTTCAACACAGCCTCAAAGTTTTTAACGCAGGCTTCATCAACCGTGCGACGGCTATCGGCTTTCATATGACTCAGCGAAATGATATGGCTGTGATGTCTGGTTTTACCGATGCCTCTCTCTCCAAGCAGAAGAAGTCCATAATGTTTTGCGTTGTCACCGCAGAGATTTTCGGCGTAATAGCCGCAAAGCACGTTGCGCTTATAATACGGCTTTCCAATGTCAAAACTAATATAAGCGCCGGTTGTTATTTGACTGCCGTTATCAGCCCGGATACTACCGTCGCTTGGACTTGTAGGATATCTTGCCGGTCTGCCATCGCCGAAACCAAATGTATCCACGAGGAACATATCAGTATCGTATAACATCCAACCATCAGCCTCTTTGATCAATATGCCCGGTTTTTTAGGTTCGCTGCTCCTGCCGGTAAGTGGCGAATTATCAAAAACGCTCATGCAGGAATTTGTAACAGTCTCATAGACATTACGGATCATTCCACGAAGCTCGCTGCCTGGAATCATCGGTGTTTTGCCGTCAATACTGACATACGGATAGGAGAAATGCTTCCCAATAATCTTGCCGTCATTATCCTTAACATCTGAAAATTCGATTTTGGCAGGAGATGTCGGCGCATGATCCGGCAACGCCAAAGGAGTAACTACGCTTAACCTACAGTTGATCGATCCGGTAAGCCTCTTTTCCTTATCTCCAAACCAATCCTCGCGCGTTTTTCTAACCATATATCTATCGCTCATCATTGCGAAATTATATGGGTTTACAAACTGCTGATCAGTTTCCCTCCAAGTCATGCTTTACTCCTTCCCGGGAAGCATAAACCCTGCGTCCCTATAGCCCACTATACGCCAATCAAAGGCGTACTCAATGCCATGCTCACCCTTTGTAAGATACGTGCGAACAAGCACTTTCCGCTTGTTATTCTTGTCAGAGAGAAAGAACTTACCGCCGCCCGTTGTCACCAACGCGTTTTCCTCTTTGCACTGCGCAGTACGGTTAGTGTCAATATCAAGATACTGAAGCTCGTCAAAGCGGATCTCGTATTTAGGGTCATCATCGGATGCGATTCGCTTATACAGTTTTGCTTCGCCCAGGTTATCGCGGAAAGCCCGGTATTCAGCTTTTTCATTGAAAATACGCAGCTCCAAAAGCTTTGAAAGATCGATTTCGTATCCGGGCTCCGCAGAAATAAACGCTCCGTTCTTATACAAACCGCAGTCGATCTTATCCGAAAGCACGGCAATATAATCGCTGCCGTCAAACGATGCTCCGTTGTTGGTCAATAAATCAAACACAAGCATTCAGAACCTCCTTCATATTATCAAAACACACCGGTGATACGGATCGGCCGTTAATTTTCATTCCTTCGATTGTGAACATTCCGCGGCCTATGGCTGTTTCGCCGCCTACGGCAAGATAACCGTTGTGAAGATCTGCAACTACCGCCATCAAGGCGTAAAGCGCCTTTCTTTCAACACCTTTATCGATCCGGATGACAAGGTCGCCTTTGCCATAGAATACGCTTTGCTCGGTAAGGAGGGCCCTGTCCTTGACGGCCCCGCTGAAACGGTCTACGGCGATCCTCGTCAGCGTTTTCGGCGTACCGTTATGGATCACTGTCTCAGAGAAACATATCTTAGACTTGATCGCTTTATCCACTTTATCCTTTCCCACGGCGTTGTCGACAAAGCCAAACACGGTGTTTACTATGCATTCATCGTTGACAAGCTCCGAGAACCTGTGCCGGAACGCACCTGCCCAACTTGTGCCGGGTATGACAGGAAGCGAGGATTCGGAAGGGGTATCGTAATCCGATATGTACTCACCGCTGAAAGCCTCGTCCTCTACAGGCTTGGCTCTGACAAGAAGCGGACTGTTTTTGACCTGTGGCTTGTCTTTGTCTCCGACTTCCCCCGTGTACCAACGGATGGAAAGACCGCCGACCTGTTTAAGTTTTAAATCAATCACGAGCTTGTCAGAAGAGACCGCAGAAGAAAGCTCGAAAAGATCGGAGTCGGTAAAGGAGTTCTTTTCAAACGGGTCGAAATCGAGCCATGTATCAAGCTCCTTTTCAAGATTGAAGCTCTTTTTATAAACCGTGAGCTTAACAGAGCCAAGTCCTCTTGTTGTTTTCGCTCCGAAGCATAAGCCTTCGGCATTTGCCTTTGAGAGCAGCTCCTCAAATCGTGCCGCGAGATCGGCGTTATTCTTGTCTATTTCTGCTATCGCGGTAAACATAGCGCCCGGCTGTACGACCTCGAAGTTGAATTTCGCCCCGGCTTTTCCTCCTTCAATGCGGTTGTCCTTTGCGACCTTATATTCATCAAGGGAGATGCTGTCCCTTTCGGTGATGTATGTCTTATCTCGTGTGACGGCGTCGGAAAAAATCACGGGACTTTCTGCAAAAACAGGCTTTTTCTTATCCGATCCACCGGCATCATCCTTTTCTGCGAGATCGTGATCGTTGCCGGACTGCTTTATGTATCCGAACAGTTCGTTCTCTTCGTTTCCGGCTATATGCCGCAGAACTCCGGCTATGCTTGTGGCGGGGATATACGGTTTATCATCGCTACCGAGAAGCACATCATTATCAGTATTCTTATTTTTCCCGCAACCGATTATCAAAGGGGATAATAGCTCAAAGTCAAGTCTGTAATAGCTGTGGATACGATCACTCATTGGATCCGCCTCCCTTCTTTTCAAGCCTCAGTTTGTATTTCGCAAGTCTAAGCACCGTAAGCATACAATCAAGCTTTATTTTTTCGGGAGCGGATTCGGGGAAAGCCTTTCTAAGGATATCACTGATAGAATCACTCTTTGCCTTGTCCTTGATCTTTGCAATGCGGTCAAAAACACTTTCTGCACTTTCTGCGGTTTCAACCATCCTTGACACAGTACCGATAAACGCCGCGTTCAATCCCGCTTTAGAGAAAGTGCTCTCTTTTTCGCGGTAGACGTCCTCTGCATGCTTCATGGCTTCAGCTGCGGCCACCCTGCCATCGAGGAATGCGCCGAACAATTCAATAACGTTCCTTTCGATTTGGTGCCCCGATTCATCCACCGGCTCGGAGCGTGAAGCAATGACCTCATCCGAGGGTATAGTGTTATTGATTATATCTTCTTCTGAATAAACCCTTACCCTGCCGAAGCCTTCTGCATTGCGGTAGCCAATATAAGGCTCGCAGGACGGGGCACAGGGGAGCTCGGCCTTAACGGTGCTACCCATAGCAAACGCAGCAACGGGGAGATTCCTCATGTTTCGCTTGGCGTTATAACCGTGTATTAGCTTGAAGCCAAGATCGTATTCCACTTCTGTCTCGTGCGGTATCCCAAGAGCATTTTTCAGTTCCTTGGGATCTGTTGTGTTTATTCCGTTATTGTTGAACAGAACGGCGTCGCTTTCGAGACAGAATACGAACCGCTTTCCTGCAGGTGCTGTTGAGACGGTATCTTGCCTTTTGCAGTCAAGCAGCTTGCAGCCGGAATACTGCGCCGATCTCGACCTGCCGAGACGGAGATCGCCATTTACAAGAATCCCTTTGAGCCTCTCAAGCAACGCCTTATCGGAGCTTTCGATTTCTCCGTAAAGGTACTGCCCTGCGGAAATGGAGTCCTGAGTATAGAGCATCGCATCCTCTCCGCGGGAATGGTGATACTGCGTTTCGGTTAATACATCGATGATGTTTGAAAGATTCATCGAGCTGACAGACTTGTTTTTCAGTGCTTTCGGAATATCCTCATTGGGATCAAATTTCTCGCTATCAGAGACGGGCATTCCCTCTTTTGCCTGATGCTCGGTAATTATAACTCCGTCTTTTTCCCTTTTTGTTGATTTCAGCTTTCTCATGAAATGCGGAGCGGGGATTGTCCTTGTTCCTTTTTTATCGGAGATGTAAAGATTTCCGTACCTGACCTTGCCCAAAAGAAAGAGATCGGAGAACTCATCGTCATCCATTCCCGCAATCACTGCGAGCCTCGCGAAAGCTCCGAGAACTGCAGTCCCCGGCACGTATTCCACGCATGCGTTGTTATCGCATGACGCTATCAAAAGAGGTTCGGTCAGCAGTATATGCAACGGCAGCAGGAAGTTTATATCCCTTTTAAAAATCACGGTGTTTGAAGCTGAACTGTTCTCATCCACCTGTTCATATTCAGCTTTGACAAAGCCAAGTCCCCTTGTACGCATGAGACCTATGTGGCGGAGAGCCTTGCAGATCCTTTCAAACTCCGTCGCGTCCTCCTTAGAGACGCCG
>JAEDMD010000059.1 GCA_016303195.1 Oscillospiraceae bacterium
GCAGGTGGGTGTATGAGGGAGGGCAGCGCCCTCCCTGAGAAGTAGAACAGCGAGCGCAGCTACGCTGTTCGGCTGGTCTGTATTTACTCCCCTCGGCTTGACCGACAAGAAAAACAAAAACTCCCGAATAAGGGCGGTACTTTTACAGAAGTTTTTACACGTGATATTGAGGAAAACCTTTCCTCAGAAAGGTTTCCCCCGATAATACATATAAAGCTGCTATAAGAGTACCGCCCTTCATTCGGGAGTTTTATTTTTAGTACAGGTAAATTATTCTGTCTGATTCGGATTTTCGTAAACCTGTGCATCGTATTGCTCAGGTACATTTGCCACGCCATTCTGTATCGGCGACTGCGGATAAACAGGATTCAGCGGATCGGCATACGGATTATTCTCAGGCGCTTCTGTGATGATAAGGGTCTGAGTTGTGGCAGAAGTGGTAGTTACGGTAGTTGTAGTGGTGGTCGTTGAGCTTGAAACAGTAGTTGTAAGCTCAGGGCGCTCCTCCTTCGGCAGTTTCTTCTTCTTTGCCTTTTTGCCGTTCATTCCGTAGTATTCCTCATAAGCGAGAATTATGTCACGTATCATGTACTTGGAATACTCACCGTCCTCAATAACTCCTGCGAAAGCGATCTCAGGGTCATCAGCAGGCGCAAATCCGATGAAGAATGAATTCTGTCTCGAAAGGTCTGTACCAGTTTGCGGAGTACCTGTTTTGATAGCAACATCGAATCCTAAATTGCTCAGTGAATACTGTGCAGGAACATTGTGTGAAGCGTCTATCATACCGCCGATTATCGGGTCATATAGGTCGGGATAGCTGAGTTCTATCTGCTGAGCAACGGTCGGCTGAGTTTTTGCCACCTGTTTGTCTGTGCCGTATTTGTAGTAGCTGTCTACCAGATAGGGCTTGTAGCGCACTCCACGGTTTGCGATGGTGCTTGCAACAGTTGCCATCTGCAAAGGAGTCATACCGCAGTCCTGATTTCCGATACCTGCCTGAATAACATAGCCGATGTACCATTCCTGACCATGTTCGGCAAAAGTTTCGGGGTTACAGAGGTAACCGGGGGCATCGCCTGTTTCAATGCCTGTACTCTGACCGAGGCCGTAGAGCGTTGCATATTTAGTTATATTGTCGATACCGAGCATTCTTGAAAGCTCATAGAAATAGCTGTTGCATGAAACCTCAATTGCTCGTCTTGTGGTGATATAGCCGTGAGTACCTGTACATGAATAGTGAGTTCCGTAGAATTCGTAATCATGACCGCAGAAAAGCGGAGTTCCTGCGAGGACGACACCCTCATTCAGACCTGCTGTTGCGGTGACTGTCTTGAAAGTCGAACCGGGTCTGTACAGACCGTATGTACAGCGGTTTACCAGCGGAGAATCGGGAAGATCGACGAAGTAATCGTAATTTTCGGCATAATCCTTGAGGTTGTAAGTCGGAGCAGTTGCCATTCCCTTGACAGCGCCTGTCTTTGCATCGAGGACACAAACAGCACCGCATCGAACGCTTCCCAGCCTTGAATTTGTATTGATTGACGGGAAAGTCGCAAGGAAATCGGTAAGTATCTCCTGTAAACGAAGCTGGAAATTTCCGTCAACGGTGAGCTTTATGCTCTCGCCCGAAACAGTATCGCTTACATTCTTGACATTCTTGATAAGTCCGTCACGGACTGTGATCTCCTCCTCGCCGAAAGTTCCACGGAGCTGAGTTTCCATAGCCGCTTCGATACCGCTTTTTCCGAGGGTATCGTTATAGTGATAGCCCTGATCTTTCAGTTCATCGTATTCTTCAGCATAGATAGGGCCGACAGTGCCTATTTCATGGGGGAGGATATCGCCTCTGACAATTTCTCTGTCCGATGCTTCAACAGCTTCGATACCACGGTAAAAATTGCCGAGTTCCTTCATTTCTATGACAGTTTTCGGGTCAACATCCTTGACAAGCACAAGGTCATTCTGGTAGGAGAAGTCCTTGTCTATCATCTGATAGCGCATACCTGCGATGATACGTTTTTCCGTATCGCTGTAACTGTCGTCTATCTCATAATCGGAAATGAGCTTGTCGATGCAGTTTTCAGCGGTAGCGTAGACGTTGAGCTTCAGGTCGGAGATTATTTCCGACGGGTCATCAGTCTTGAAAGCGTATGGCTTAGTGAAAGTTATCGGTATGCTTTCCTCGAAAGTAAAGCCTTTGTCTTTAAGTGCGTAGTAGATACCGAGAAGTTCCTTGTTGCCCTCTTTCATGTCATCGGGGAAGAAAGCCTTCTGAAGAACAAGGTCGGTGTGGGTATCATTGGTGACGAGGACATTTCCGCTGAAATCCATTATCTCGCCACGGGTAGACCTTACTTCACGGGTGAATTTAAAAGCTCCTGCTTCAAGCTGTTCGGCAGGAGCGGTGATATCCTTGTCACCCATGACCTGTATTTTCATGAGGCGGAGTGCGCTGAGTCCCGAAAGCATGAGAACAACAGCTATCACAAGCAAGGATTTAAGATTTTCTGCAAATTCCTTCAATACAGACCTCCATATAAGTTGTTCAAATTCGCTTGTTTGCGAATCATGTATCACGAATTATTCTTTATGGCTTCTTCTATGGTTATGTGGGTCTTGGGCAGGAAGAAGTGATTTATGAGTTCTATGACAAGATAGATGAACACTGATGATATTATGGTTATTGCCCATACTTTCATTGATATCTGCGAGAATATCAGTTCCACATCAGCGTATTCCCACATTTCGTAGTAGAACTTATAGTCCAGCCAGCACTGGATATAGGCGATTACTGATGTTATGATGATATAATTGATGAATTTATTACGCAGATAGTATTCATACAGCAGTGACACGATTATGCAGAAAAATGTCAGGAGTACCGCATTATAGCCCATGAGTTTGCCGCAGGCGATGTCTATGAGGAATCCGCATACTGCTCCTGCAAGGGCTGAACCGTACTGACCGCTGTTGACTGCAATGGCAGCGGCAGCAGGTACAAGAAGTATCGGTTTCATCCATGTTCCCGAAGTCATTATAAGGAAACAGATGAAAATAACGATATAATAAAGTATCCAGCGCACAACGGTCTTTACGTTAAAGATACGCTGTTCACGGGTAGTTCTGAACCTCACTTTTCTTCCTCCCTCTTGCCTGTGAAATCAGTTATCACGTAAACCGAGGAAAGTCTGACAGACCGTTTGAGTCCAGATCGATGCTTTTTATCTTGCCGATGGAATAATCTTTCGGGAAAAGACCGCTCGTACCTGATGTTATGATAAGGTCACCGACTTTGAATTTATTGTTTTTGTCGATATGGATGAGCTGAGTCTGTCCCTGCTGGGCAGAAGCGACGCTTCCCTCAACGATGCCCATGTCCTTGTTGTTCTTTGAATTTACAGCGGCGACTGAAAGGTCAGGGGAGAGTATCGTTCTGACAGTGGTCATATGCTCCGATACCTCGACAGTAATGCCGACCAGTCCCTCAGCGGTAACGACAGGGCAGTTCGGAGTGATATTATCAGCCGAGCCTTTGTCGATGGTGAAAGCCATGAACGGGTCATTGGCGATATATCCGATAACATCGCAGGCTTGAGTGAATTCAAAATCCTCATGCTCAGACTTTATGCTCACAAGCTCTCTCAGTTCCTCAACTTCGGTTTTCAGGGCCTCATATTCGGTAAGCTGACGGTTCAGTTCACCGATCTCCTCTTTAAGGCGCTGATTCTCCTTGTAGTACTCATCGGAATGAACAAAACGGTCGAGAGTTCCCTCCATGCTTCTGCTGATATTGTTGGAAACAGTGCGGAAAGGCTTGGTCACGGTATTGAAAGCGGACACAACAGAAAGGGAATAGCCGCCCTTAGTGACAGAATAGACCATTATGCCGATGAGGAATGCGAGAAAGCCGAGAAGTACCTTGAATTTGGCGCTTTTTACGAAATCACGCATGAAGCTCCTCCTTAGTAGTACTTGACGTTATCGGTGAGAGCGTCCTGATAATCGTTGATATTCTCCAGTATCCTGCCCGTACCCTCAGCAACGCAGTCAAGGGGATATTCGGCAATGAACACGGGCATACCCGTTTCACGGTTTATCAGCTTGTCCAGACCTCTCAGGAGAGCGCCGCCGCCTGAAAGAGTGATGCCGTGGTCGATGATATCGGCAGAAAGCTCAGGCGGAGTATCTTCAAGAGTTGATTTTATCGCATCAATGACACGGGACAGCGGTTCAACGAGAGCGTCACGTATCTCAGCGGAATTTACAACGATATTCTCAGGGAGACCGTTGAGGAGGTTTCTTCCCTTGATCTCCAGTGAAGTTTCCTTTTCGCTCGGAAAAGCCGAACCTATCTCCAGCTTGATGTTCTCAGCGGTTCTTTCACCGATGAGGAGGTTGTACTTTTTCTTGATATAGTTGATTATAGCGACATCAAATTCATCGCCTGCACATCTTATTGAACGTGCGGCAACAATGCCTCCGAGGGCGATAACGGCAACTTCGCTCGTACCGCCGCCGATGTCAACGATCATGCTTCCCACAGGGGAATTAGTAGGCAGACCTGCACCGATAGCAGCAGCCATAGGTTCTTCGATGATAAGAACGTTGTTAGCGCCTGCCTTTTTGCAGGATTCACGTACAGCTCGTCTTTCAACGGCAGTAACACCCGACGGTATGCAGATAATTACGTTAGCCTTGTTGAAGATAGTGCCTTTGAGGGCTTTTCGGATGAATTCCTGAAGCATGGTGGTAGCGATATCGAAATCAGCGATAACACCATCCTTCAGCGGTCTTACAGCAACGATCGAGCCGGGTGTGCGTCCGATGACTTCCTTGGCTTCCTTGCCCACATAACGGGCTTTATCGGTTCTTGTGTTGACTGCAACGACCGAAGGTTCTCTGATAATAATGCCCTTTCCCCTCATATACACAAGGGTATTGGCAGTTCCGAGGTCTATACCAATGTCTTTTGTAAACATATTATCTCCTTGTTTGTTAGTTAGTGAGTAAGTAGTAAGTAGTGAGTAGAAACAGCTTACAGCCACTTACTGTTTACTACTTACTCAATGGATCAGCCGCATATTTTGGGCGATGTTTTTACATAAACGACGAAAGCAGAAATGAGAGCGATAACCTGAGCAACGCTTATGTAGAAATTGAATCCGAAAGTTATAGAGATAACGTTAGTAACGGAAAAAGTTGCAGGATTTATGCTGAAACCGCCGCCTTCTGCGAGAAATGCCAAAGATCCGTAAGCGTGATCTGCTACGATGCCGCCTACAACGAGAGCGCAAATAATAAGTATGAGCATATACCAGGATTTTTTCATGATCAGTCTCCAATCTGCCGAAGTATCGGCGTTTTATCGTATACCCGATGAGCCGAAGCCGCCCTCTCCTCTATCTGTTTCAGAGAGAGTTTCGCTTACCTCAATGTCGGGAAATAGAACTTTTGTGGGAACAAGCTGTGCGATACGCATACCGTGTTCAACTGTGAACGGAGCTTTTCCGTGGTTGATAAGCGGGATGAACCATTCGCCTCTGTAATCGCTGTCAACAACACCGACGCAGTTAGCGAGGGACACGCCGAATTTTGTGGAAAGCCCCGAACGTGGGTAAATGAGCAGAGCGACATCATCGCAGTCGGGCTCGGCTGTCAGACCGACAGGTATCATTTTTATATCGCCTGCTTCAAGGGTGACAGGTTCATCAAGACAGGCGCATATATCAAGGCCTGCACTTGCATTTGTAGCCCTTGTGGGGATGATGGCGTTTTCTTTCAGTTTTTTAAAAGTCAGCTTCATATTTACCTCTTGTTAGTAGTCAGCGATGTTCGGTTAAGTACCGGTCAGATCGTTGATTCAAAGTATTCCACGGTAATACAGGGCACGTGTGATATTTCCCGCAGGTTTCATGCCTGAAAGCACATCTTCCGTCTGCTCCGCATTTTCATCATGGAGCATCACAAGTCCGTAGGAAATATTCTTTATTTCTTCAAGTCTGTCCTGCATATAAAGTATGTCCGGATTCAGCACTTCCTTGCTGTCCGCATTGCAGACAACAGGCAGAGTACGTCCTGTTCTGTCGATAAGATGTCCGGTACACTTGTCACAGCTTCCGACTTCATTTTTTATCGGGCAGTTGCGTGTGAGCATAAGCGGAAGTCTGCCGTAGATGACTGCTCCAAGCGGAAGATGAGTTCTCACATTTGAAAGCTGTTCGAGAGTGGCCTCGAATGAGAAAACGCAGTCCTCCAGCCCGATGTCATGCAGATATTCGGCGCTGTACGAATTATAGACATTCAGCGTGAAACTGCCGTGGAGCTTCATTCCGAAAGTCTTTCCGAGAGCGATATGGTCGGGAGTATGACAATAGAGCCTGTCGAATCCCATAGCTTTCATTTCCTCCAGACGGGCAGTGAGAGCCTTTTCATCAGTGATGAACCTCGGAGGTGAGAGAATGGCTTTATCACGGGGAATATCAGGCGTTTCGCCGCACCACAGCTTATAGTCTGCGATCACATACTGAGCATATCCGAGAGCCGCCTGAGCCTGCTGAGCAGTTCGGCAGAAAACTCTTACGGGCAGTTCGTTTTCACATCTCTGCACTCTTGCCTGAGGCAGAGAAGGCTTATATCCGCTGATGGTATAAGACGGGGTGTTCCGCATTATATAGCTGTTTGTCAGCTTTTCACAAAGTTCACGGCGAAGCTCATTCAGTTTGCCCGCAGGTACAAAAAGTCCGTCGTCGATATCAGCAGTCAATTCACCGAAAGTAAAAATAGTATCTCCCAGCTTTGAGAGCTGTTTTTCGAGAGCGGAAGTGTCCGTAGGGCGGTTCATGGCCTTGTCGGGGATATCTCCTGTGACCTTTTCGCAGATATCTCCGCAATTGCCTGAGATCTCCAATGCCTGTCCGCTTTTCATGGTGACATGGATGTCAACGGGACAGACCTTCCGTTCAAAACGGTAATACTCGTGTATTTTCGGGATAAGGCTTTGCGCCGCAGTAACATCCTCTTTTTCACGGATACCGAACATATCCTGACGTTTTCCCGTAAAATAGCCGTCAGTGAATCCTCCACGGGAGAATATGCCTTTGAGCAGAGCCATATCGGGAGTTTGTCCGCTGAGAGCGTTTTTCAGTTCGTGAACAGCCGAAGCAGTGTATTCGGGCCGCTTCATGCGTCCCTCTATTTTAAATGAGTCAACGCCCATTTCTGCCAGTTCACAGGCTTTCGGGAGCAGGGAAAGGTCTTTCAGCGACAGAGCGGCGCTGTTTTTTCTGCCGACAGCCGAATAAGGCAGACGGCAGGCCTGTCCGCATCTTCCACGGTTAGCGGAGCGTGAACCCATAATTGCCGACATATAGCACTGTCCCGAAACCGACATACACAGAGCGCCGTGAACGAAAACCTCCGTTTCGATATCTTTGGCGCAGATATCGGCGAGAACATCCCTGTCACATTCACGTGACGGCACAACTCTTGCATAGCCCAGTTCCGACAGCAGACCTGCGCCCGAAGAAGTATGCACTGACATCTGAGTAGAACCGTGGATAACTGCATCGGGAACGGCATTCCTTATAATTTCCGCACATCCCCAGTCCTGCACGATAAAAGCATCCACGCCGACAGAAGCGGCATATTTTATATATTCGCAGAAATCCTTTGCTTCGTCGTCGGAAATGACAGTATTTACAGCAAGATCCAGCTTAGCGCCGTACTTATGGCACAGCCTGACCGCATCCGCAAGCTCCTCGTCTGAGAAATTGTCGGCGCTGTTACGGGCAGAGAATCGCTTTCCGCCGATGTAAACAGCATCCGCACCCGAACGCAGAGCGGCAGAGAGAGTCTCAGGGCTTCCCGCAGGAGCGAGGACTTCGGGAGACTTCATTATATGCTGTCCTTGAGCTGTTTGAGCTTGACCATATTTTCAAGCTGAACGATCTTGGATTTGAGAACTTCGATCTCTTTCTGAGCGGCATCACGTTCGATACGGACTCTGCCTGCTTCGTCAACATATTCTTTTGACTGGTTGCGGATGTTATCGAGGCGCTGATTAGCCTGATTAACGTCGTCGAGGAGGCTGAGAGCCACCATGATCGAAGCGGTATAAGGAGAGAATCCTCCGCCTGAATTTGTGATATCATTTATTCTTGCCTCTAAAGCTCTTGCGAGAGCGTATACATAATTAGGCGAAGAAGCGGTTTTGATCTTGTATTCCTTTCCGCAAATAATAACTTTAACTTCATTAAGCATTTGCATTTCCCTTTCTGTGCAGAACCCATCAAACGGGTTCACATTAAACACCACATTACATTATACTACAAAAATTATGATAATGGAAGTGTTTTTTAAAATTAACATATTTTATTTTATTAAAGGCCAGTATTTGCTTGATTTGCAGGCTGTTTCGGTCACTGACCATGGAGTGTATCCTGTAATATAATTCTTCTGGATCGTATTGAGTATAAATAACTCAACATCAGACTCATTCCGGTAAGTGTAAGGAGTGAAAGTGATATTTTCTGCTGTATCAGCAAGAACATTGAGGTAATTTTTTGTGCCGAATGTATCCACAGAACCGATAGCCGTGAGACTTGGGTTTTTAACTATCTCTGATACTGCTTCCTTGTTGTTCGGCAGATAATATATATCATTTTCAGCGGTTTTGAGTGTATTTTTCTTGTCGAGGCATGAGCTTCTTATAAATGAAGCGCAGTCATCGGCATTATCGGTGGCAGGATTTACAACAGTATATATACCGCCCCAATAGAAGGCTTCAGGTCCCTGTATCAGTTCCCACTGTCCCGGTGTATTTTCGGAGGCGAGGCTCAGGTATCCGTTAAGTCCCCATGACGGTACAAAATATCCCATGACCTTATCCTGTAATCCGTTGTTTATCCATTCATCAGACCACTGACCGTTTTTAGTGACACCGCCGCAGTCCCATAAAGTCTTGGCATAATCAGCAAAAGCTCTTGCATCGGCTGTTAAATTTTCATCCTTATCGACCATTCTGTGTGACATACGATAAGCCTGATACATACCGCCGACAGTATCCGCAAGGGCGAGATTTCCATTTGTTTTTTCAGATACTTTCTGTGCTGTTGAGACAAAATCGTCCCAGTTGCCTACTGCTGACTGCATTTCGGACGGCGATTTTATGCCGAGATAATATTCGGCAAGATCAGTCCTGTAAGCAAAACCTCCCGGACAGATAAATGGAGCGACTGCCTTTCTGACTCCGTTTTTGTTATGTCCGATTTTGTCGGCAAATTCATATGTCTGAGCGAGATCCTCATCGGTAAATCCGAGATCCGAAAGGGGAGCGGTGCGTTTGTCATCGTTGATATATTTATTCATCCACTCGCTTTCACAGTAGTAAACATCCATATCTTCGCCCGATGCGAACATCTGGTCGTAGTGTTCAGCCGCCTCTCCTCCGCCTACGCCAAAGTTTACAATATTCAGTCCTGCGCCCGAAGGAGTTCTGAACATAGGGGAATCAGGATGATGAATACGGTCATAGCGGTAAGTCTGTGAAGAAAAGTAGTCAACTAAATCCCTATCGGAAACATCCAGCCATGTGCTGATAAGTCTCGGATATTCATCTGCATTCCACACAGCAACGGTAAAGGTATCACCGCCGCTTTTCAGCTTGTTTGCAGGGGTGTCGTTCTGCTTATCAATGAATTGTTCGAGAGTTGTTCCGTCATGATTTGCAGAAATATATGCATAATATGAAAGGACAGCAGATGCATCAACACCGTCGATCACACCGTTTCCGTCTACATCGCCCGAACGGAGTTCAGGAGTTGTTCCGTCGTGATTTGTGGAAATCTGTGCATAATATGAAAGGATAGTGGATGCATCAACACCGTCGATCACACCGTTTCCGTCTACATCGCCCAAAGGATTTTCAAGAGCGAATGCTTTATCATTATTAAGGTTGTTCATTGACAGTGTGACAGCAGTTCCTGCGAAGCATAAAGTTGATACAGCGGCACATATTTTGTTAATATTCATGGGTGAATACCTCCTTTATTTTCAATATTTCCTTGCTTTAATAACTTTAGTATTTACATCAATAATAGCGTTTCAGACCGATAACTTTTCCGAGAACTTCCACTTCATCAAGTATGATAGGTTCCATTGTGTCATTTTCAGGCTGGAGACGAAAATGCCCGTCTTCCTTGTAAAAAGTCTT
>JAEDMD010000312.1 GCA_016303195.1 Oscillospiraceae bacterium
TTTTCAAAAGGGTTTTCCTCAATATCACGTGTAAAAACTTCTGTAAGAGTACCGCCATTAATTCAGATTTTTATTTGATTTTTTCAAGAACGTCGGAAAATTTCTCGTAGTTGACTTTTACACCGTCATCGAGGTCAATGTCTTCATGGTGTGCAGTCAGCTTACAGGAAAAAGCGGTAAGTTCCTCAATTTGTCCCTCAAATTTCTGTATCCTGCGTTTAAGCCGTGGTTTGTCGGTGGACTGAGCGGTTTTCAGTTCATCGGCAGTCTGTCTGAGCTGTTGTTTGATATCTGCAATGCGTGGAGCGACATATTTATCATTCAGTATCGACGGGATATCGCCGTTCCAGCGGTGCATATAGCACAGCGCTTTCAGATGGCATTTCCGTCCTGAATCGAACATCCAGTAAATGGGGCGCTTGTGGTATATCTTGCAATGGTCGGGAAAAAACTCTTTCAGCAGGTACTTTTCAATAATTTCCATCGGTTCGCCGTCACCGCCAAGTGCTGATGCTATAAAGCGGAGATTTTCGTCAAGAGTTTCCGAGCCATAGACTTTTTCAACAAATTCACACACATGGCAGAATAGTTCACTGATCGATAAAATATTCTCAGAAACAGGGATGATAGTGCGGTAAATATCGTCATTCCATGTTCCGCCTGCATAGCACAATCCGTCACGGTCAAGGGAATATCGCCCGAAAATGCATCCGACAGCGTAGCTTATGAGACTGCGTATCTCACGGGAAAGATCGGCTTTTCTGACAGTAACGTCCCTGTCTGCAACATATGGGTCGAGTTCATCACCGATGCCGTATTCGCCGATAAAATAGCGGTTGAGTTCCTCCTCAGCTTCTTTAAGTCTGTTCCAGCGTATCTCACATTCCTTTTCCCATTGACTGAATTTTTCGCTTATAAGCTCTGCCATTACTCCGTTCCTCCGACCCTGTTTAATATGTTATTATTTTACCATTTATGATCCGTTCTGTCAATATGGTTCAGTCGGGGAAATATCCGCATTTATGCACGTTGTCACCGATACTGACAACTAATAACACCAAGTGTTAAAAAAAGTGTGCAATTATTGTTGATTGTTACTAAAAATTGCGGAAGATGAATTTGGGTCTTGACATTTTTAACATAAGAGTGTATAATATAAACATAACATAAATGGTGGACAAAAGCACGATCTATGTTTAAATAAGGTGTTCATTATTTTCTTATAAAAAAATCCGTACTGCGGCAGTTCGTGGCCGTGGTACGGTTTTTTCCGATTATCCGAACCGAAAGGAGATCATGATGCTTCCTAAAAAGAATATTGGCGCAATTACCATAATGACGGCTTTTCTCGGTCTGACGCTGACTCATGTCCTGACCGCAGTTGTTTATTATTCATACAGCAGGAGCGGCGGAACAGGCGAGGCTTCATCGGCAGTGGGGGCGATAGGAATGATCGAGCTTCTGCTGATCCTTGTATTGACTGTCGGAGCGGCATTCCTGTTTGTTTACAGTGAGGACGATAAACACAGCATGGGTATCCTCGGAACTTCTGCAATGCTTTCGATACTTTCACTTGCTGTCCGTTCATCTGATGTGCAGGAAAGCGGGATATTCTACACAGCGGTGATCTTTCTCATGAATCTTTCGATTCTCGGAATTTTTGCAGTTTATGCGCTGTTTTACAGAAAGCGTGAAATGAAAACAATGGCGGTCACAGCGGCGGCGGCAGGGCTCTGGGTATCGTTCCTTTCGGTTGGATGCCGTATGGCGGCTTCAAAGCTGGCTTCTCCGAAGGTGTATTTCGCAGTTCTGGCAGTTATCGCACTTGTCTCGGCAGTTTGCTACTTTGCCGCATTTTTCTCACAAAGACAATCATTTGAATAATTTTTCCCCTGACAGGGCACTCACGACAAATACCGATATGTCGCTTGTAAGAGTGTGATGTCAGGGGAATTTTTAGCTAATTTTCAGCAGCTATTCACAATTATTAATAAAAAATTATTGAAATCTGTTCTGCAATATGTTATAATATAATAAAGGT
>JAEDMD010000313.1 GCA_016303195.1 Oscillospiraceae bacterium
TTGTGTATATCGCAGGTATATTACCTGTGAAAAAATTGAGAGGAATACCCATGATAGAATTTATTACAGGTCAGGCAGGAAGCGGAAAGACTACGCTGATGTATGAGCGGATCAAAAAAGACAGCCTGCCGAAATGCATAATCGTGCCTGAGCAGTTTTCCCATGATTTTGACAAAAAGCTGTATTACTACGTCGGCGCTGAAATGTTCAATGAGCTGTTCTCGCTGAGTTTCACCAGCCTTGCCCGACAGCTTTTCCAGTTGTTCGGCGACCCGTCAAGAAACGGTGAATATGCCGATGATATGGCGAAAATGATACTTGTATACGAAGCAATAACCAATGCCGAGAAAATGCCTGAAGGACTGAATTTTTTCAGAGCAGGCCACAGCGGATTTGCTGAGGATGTGCTGAAACTTATCGGGGATATGAAACGTGCAGGAATACAGCCCGAAGCACTGATGGAAAGCTCACAGCTTTTCGATGACAGGCTGAAACACAAAACTTCGGATATCGCAATTATCTACACAGAATATCAGCGGCTTATGGAGGAATACGGTTTCAAGGACAATCTCGACAATATAACCGAAGCGGCGAAAATCGCCAATTTTCAGCAGTATTTCAAGGGACAGAGCGTATTCATAGACGAGTTCGAGAGCTTCACAGCCGACCAGCTTGCAATGCTCAGAGTTATGATCGCATCCGCTGAAAATGTCTGCATTACGCTGAGAACCGATGATGTGAATGCAGGGGAGTTCACGCTTTTTGAGACGGTCAACAAGACATATAAGGACATTGTCCGCATCTGCATCGACTGCAGTAAAGAGTACAGAGTGACTGTCTGCCCGAAAAGCTACCGTTTCACATCGCCTGACCTTGAATATATCAGCACACATATCCTGCGAAATTTCCGATATAAGCCCGAAGAAGCGCCGCCGCCCGACAATGTGCATATTTTCGAGGCAAGGGATATGTACAGTGAGGCGGAATACGTCTGTGCATCCATAAAGCGTCTCATTCATAATGACCGTGGACTGCGCTACCGTGATTTTGCTGTGGTTTCCAATGATATCGCCAAGTATTCGGCAGTTCTGAAAGCCGCATTCGGAAGATATGACATCCCATATTTTCTCAGCCTTGAAAAGCCCGTGAGCCATACTGCGGTGATGGTCTATTTCACTTCACTGCTTGATCTTCTCAGTGCAGGAAGATTCAGAAGTGAGCAGATATTCCGATTTTTAAGGAGCGGTCTGACTTCTGCAACTCTTACCGAGACATCGTCACTGGAGAATTATTGCTATAAATGGGGCGTTGACGGAAAAATGTGGGAGAGCGGATTCACCGCTCCCGATGAACAGCTGGAAATGCTTGAGAATATCAGAACTTCCATAATCATGCCTATCTCCGAACTGAAACGAAAGCTGAGCAGAAGCAGCACAGCGGAAAATATCTGCACTTTGCTTTACGATCACCTGACTGCAAGCGGAGTTGAGGAAAGCATCGGCAGAATGATGAATGACCTCATAATGACAGGCAGAGACAGTGAAGCGGCTGAACTGAAACGTCTCTGGGGCTGTCTTATTGACATCCTTGACAGCATTTATGAAACGCTCGGCGGCAAGGAAGTCACATTTGCCAATATTTCGAGGCTTATCAAGTCTATGATAGGCAGAATAAATTATTCCGTTCCGCCCCAGACCCTTGATGCAGTAACTACTGCATCTGCAAGAACGGCACGATTGAATTCACCGAAAGTGGTATTTCTTATGGGAGCGACCGACGGAGATTTCCCGAATCAGGTCACAGTCCACGGACTTTTCTCCGAGCCTGACCGTCAGAAATTAGCCGACAGGTCATTGCTGATATCCACGCCTCTTGCCGATCTCATCGCATCGGAGCGGCTTGTTGTCTACAAGGCAATGTCGGCGGCATCATCAAAGCTGTTCATTACCTATCCGCTTTCTGATCTATCTGGACAGGCGAAATATCCTGCACGAATAGTTGACAGCATTATAAAAATGTTCGGCAGAGAGGAC
>JAEDMD010000314.1 GCA_016303195.1 Oscillospiraceae bacterium
AAATACTCCCTTTTCATTGTTTTTTTCTGTATTATACATTTTTGTTCGTGAAAAATATATCACTTTTTTGTCGTAAATAGCACTATTTTATACTAAACACCATTTAAATCACGGAGAAGAAATCGGCGTAAAAGGCTTGCGTATATGGGCTTTTACGCCGAGAGATTCCCGTGATTAATGGGTGTTTAGTATTTGGCATCGGAAAAGGCACAGCATGCCCGCCTTTTTCCGAAGCCTTTTCAGAAAGGAGAAATTAATATGGGACTATCATACAGAAAACGTGGGGACACATGGGAATACCGATTTGATAAGGTCACAATCAACGGTAAAAGAAAGCAGATGACCAAATCGGGTTTCAAGACCAAAAAGGAAGCCGAGCAGGCAGGTATCAAGGCGTATAACGAGTTTATGCAGAACGGAGAAGCCTTTGTCCCGTCAGAAATTTCGGTTACAGATTATTTCATGCAGTGGCAGGCTACCTATTGTGCCACAAATCTGAATGACGTGACACGTACAAACTACTCCAAGAAGATCAACAACTATATCCTCCCCGTTCTGGGAGAATATAAGCTGAGATGTCTTAACACAGCCATTCTGCAGAAGTTTATCAACGAACTGTACGATCGTGGATTCAGCCGCAACACTCTCTCCTCTATTAAGGGCATACTCACAAGCAGTATGAACTATGCTGTCGAGCCGCTTCATTACATAGCATCAAGCCCGATGAACTATGTGAATATACCCTCAAAACGTGTTGCCGCAAAAACAGCCACCAGGAGTCACCCACATTTCTTTATCCCCAAGGAGGATATGGAGAAAATTTTTCAGCGATTCCCGGAAGGCTCCTCTGCACATATTCCGCTTATGCTGGGATATAAGACAGGGCTTCGCCTGGGTGAGGCATTCGGTCTTTTATGGGAAGATGTTGACCTTGATAACAAAACCATCACCGTCAACAGGCAGATACAATGGATGGAGAAAAAGGAAGAAGCGGCATATTGGTTCTTCGCCAATCCCAAGTACGATTCCGTAAGGACTATCACCCTTGACAGCGAGCTATACAAGCTGCTTTCCGCCGAAAAAGAACGGCAAGAAAAGAACCGTGAGTATTATGACGAGTTCTTTTACCGCTATTTCAGCTCAACAAACGGACGAAGGCTGAATCGTGACGGCGATGGTAGGGAGATATTTCCCGTATGTGTTCGGGAATGCGGTGAATACGTACTTCCGAGGACTATGCAGCATGCTTCGCACGTTATCCAAAAGGAGCTTGGTATCAATTTTACCTTTCATTCCCTCCGTCATACCCACTGCTCAATGCTGCTCACAGCAGGAGCAAAGCCCAAATATGTTCAGGAACGGCTTGGACACAAAAATATCCAGGTCACCTTAGGAGTATATCAGCATCTCACCCAAGGCATGAAAACCGAAGGTGATGCTATACTTGATTCCATGTTCAATGACTGAAAAAGCCGGTACAGCAGGCAGTTCATCACATGTCTGCTGTACCGATTTTGATTATCCCGTGAACGGGCGGATATATAATTCGCTGTGATTTTGTGTCGAAATCGCTGTTATTCGCTCATCTTTTTGTATTGATACTAAGAAAATTCGCTCATTTTTTTGTAATTACACTCTTTTCGTCAGAACTGCAAATTAACCGATCTCCGTATCAACTATTTGTTTTTGATCTCGATCCTATCCAAGATACCCTGAACGCTGACATTTTGATGGGTAAGATACATTCTTGCAACGTCAGCTATAAATTCGACGTCAGCCCCGGTTTTCTTCCGAATCATCTCAACGGAATAACCTTTATCGACGCATTTCATTATCTTTTTCACAAGGACGAAAACCTCTTTATCGGAAACTCTCTCCAAGGACGTTTTTCCGACAGATTTATCAAGAAAAGCAGTTTTAGCGTGACCGTAATAGACAGCTTTAGGCTTATATGAAAGCAGAATATCCCAACTGTCAGCGATCTGTGTTCCTTTATGTGCTTCAAGCTCATAGAGCGGATTTAAGTCACCCA
>JAEDMD010000060.1 GCA_016303195.1 Oscillospiraceae bacterium
AGTGGAAAGAACTTCGTTGAGCTGTTCTTTCAGAAGTGTGTGTGAAGCAGCTTCAGCAGGTGCAGGAGCATCATCATCAGGGATGAAGTCACCAAGATGGCTGTCCTCCTCCTCGCCGATAGGAGTTTCAAGAGATACAGGATCCTGAGCAACACGCATGATCTCACGAACCTTGTCAACAGGCATATTCAGCTTGTCTGCGATCTCCTCAGGGCTTGGATCGTGGCCGTTTTCGTGGAGAAGCTGGCTGGAGACCTTCTTGACCTTGGTAATAGTCTCAACCATATGAACAGGGATACGGATAGTTCTTGCCTGATCGGCAATAGCACGAGTGATAGCCTGACGGATCCACCATGTTGCGTATGTGGAGAACTTGAATCCCTTTGTGTAATCGAATTTCTCAACAGCCTTGATAAGACCGAGGTTGCCCTCCTGAATGAGGTCGAGGAACTGCATACCTCTGCCGACGTACTTCTTAGCGATGGAAACAACGAGACGGAGGTTTGCTTCGGAAAGGCGCTTTTTAGCGTACGGATCGCCCTTTGCCATTCTCTGGGCAAGTTCGATCTCCTCCTCGGTAGTAAGAAGCGGAACTCGTCCGATCTCCTTGAGGTAGATCTTTACAGGGTCGTCGATGGCGATACCCTCAGTTGAGAGAGCCATTTCCAGATCGTCGGTAAGAGCTGAATCAAGGCCTATTTTCAGGTCTGCATCAATGTTCATATCTTCTATGATATCGATATTCAGGCTTTCACAGGTGTCATAAAAAGTATTGATCTGATCAACGTCAAAATCCATGTCTTCCAGTGCGTCGGTGATCTCTTTGGTTGTCAGCTTACCGGTAGCTTTACCCTGTTCCATAAGGGCTTCAAGAGAATTCTTTTTGTTTTCCATAAGAAAACCTCCTATTTTTTATTTTTTGACCTGAACTTACTCATCAATGCATCGTTGCTGAGTTCATCAGTTGTAGATGGCTTTGCTTTTTGCAGTACCTTTGCACAGTCCTTAACTCCGTCGAACGACATAGGCAGCTGCTCATTTTTAGCGGCGATACCGCTTATTCTTCCCATTTCCTCCTGTGAGAATTCGCCGTTCAGCATCAGGAGAGTGAATTTATCCGATTCCTGCATTTTACTGAGCAGTGCCTCATATACTCTCTTGTGGAAGGGAGTAACAAAGGTGTCGGGGGGAGCGGTTTTCATTACGTCCTCCCATTCCTGCGGACGTTTGAGAAGATAGTATATTATCATTTCCTCGGCACGGGCTTCCCGTCGGTGTTTGCTTGCTTCGGGATTTACCTCGTCCCTGACGAAGGCGGTGTTAGCCTTAATATTCCGCCATTCGTTCTTTTTTGCGGAAAAACGGTTTTTCTTCAGCATATCGTCGATGTGTGTTTTCAGCACCTGAACGGGGATATCGCACTTTTTTGAAGTACGGGAAATATACACCTCACGTTCAAGAGGAGATTCGATCCCTGCCAGCACTTTTGAGGTACGTTTCAGCAGTTCGACCCTGCCCATCTCGGAGGAAAGGTCAAGCCCATCCTCGCATTTGTCGAGCATGAAGTCGATAGCATCGTTCGAGCCGTCAAGAAGCAGGCGGAAACGGTTCACACCGAACTTTTTTATGTATTCATCGGGGTCTTTAGCCCCTTCCATGTGGATTATCTTAGTTTGCAGACCAACATCGGCGAAGTGGTTGATGGCCTTCTGAGTGGCTTTCTGACCTGCACCGTCGCTGTCATAGGCGATTATGACTTCCTCGGCATAGTGGCTGATGAGCCTTGCCTGATCGGGAGTGATAGCAGTACCCAACGTAGCTACAACATTGTCGAAACCTGCCTGATTTACGGCTATGACATCCATGTATCCCTCGCAGAGGATAATGCGCTTTGTATTGGCATTTTTTGCGAAGTTCATGGAGAAAAGGTTCGAGCCTTTGTCGAATACGGGAGTTGCGCCTGTATTCAGGTATTTCGGCTTTGAATCGTCAAGGACACGGCCGCCGAATCCGATGATATTTCCACGCATATCGACAATGGGGAACATCACTCTTTTGCGGAACATATCAAAAGTCCTGCCGTTTTTCATGCCTCCCAGCCACGCATCAGCTATCTCGTCATCGGTGTAGCCCTTTGAGTGAAGATGGTCTGTCAGGAAATTCCACGAATCGGGCGCATATCCCAGACCGTATTTCTTGATGGTCTGCGGAGTGAGTTTTCGTTCTGCAAAGTATTGCAGTCCTGATTTGTCACTGCCCTTGAAAAGGTTGGTATAATAGAGATTTGCGGCAATGCGGTTCATTTCGTAGATACGGGTCTTGCGCTTTGCATAGGAGCTGTCACGGTTGTTCCGTTCGGGAACTTCCAGACCTGAGCGCTGAGCAAGCAGTTTCACCGCTTCCATGAAGTCGAGATTCTCTATCTTCATAGTAAAAGTTATAACATCACCGCCTGCACCGCATCCGAAGCAGTAAAAACTCTGCGTTTCGGTGAAAACGGTGCATGAAGGGGTCTTTTCCGAATGGAAAGGGCAGGAGCAGACGTAATTTCGTCCTCTGCGGATAAGATTGATATAAGACCCCATGACAGTTTCTATGGGATTTGCATTTCTCAGTGTGTAGAGAAATTCATCGTCTCGGGGCACATTTATCCCTCCTATTTCCAGAATTTCGGAACGAACAGCTCAGTGTACAGGTCAACGGCATATCCGTCGCTCATACCTGAGATATAGTCACATACAGCACGGTCGGCATCGGTTTCAAGCATTATATCGTGATATACTTCGGGAAGCAGTGAACTGTTCTCGATGAAGTATGCATACAGCTTTTTAACCAGCCTTTCGGCCTTGCCCTCCTCCTGCACAGCGGCAGGATTTGTGTAAACGTGCTGAAACATGAATTTTTTCAGCTTGTCATGAGCTGTTCTGATATCGGGCTCAAAGTCTATATTTTCGCATCCGTGCCCGATCACGGAAGCGATGAGACAGGTAATTCGTTTGGTTTTTGTATCGCCGAGAACTTCAACGCAGTCCTTCGGCAGATCGCTTGCATCGAGGATGCCTGCATGGATGGAGTCCTCGATATCATGATTTATGTAAGCAATAGTGTCTGCAAGCCGTACAATATTGCCCTCTTTAGTCTCAGCGGTCATATTAGTGTGGCATTTTATACCGTCTCTGACCGCATGAGTCAGATTCAGCCCTTTGCCGTCCTTTTCGATATGTTCTACCACACGGACGCTTTGCAGATAGTGTTTGAAGCCGTATGGACAGATCTCGTTGAGAACTCTTTCACCGCAGTGACCGAAAGGAGAATGCCCCAGATCGTGACCGAGAGCGATCGCTTCGGTGAGATCTTCGTTCAGCCCCATGCCCCTCGCCATTGTTCTTGCAATCTGAGCAACTTCAAGAGTGTGGGTGAGACGGGTTCGGTAATGGTCACCGACAGGGGACAGGAAAACCTGAGTTTTACGCTTTAATCTGCGGAATGAGGGACAGTGCAGTATACGGTCACGATCACGCTGGAACTCCGTTCGGTAAGGGCATTTATCGTCCTCGTGGTCACGGTAGATCGCCTTTGCATCAGTGCTTTTGCAGGCGAATTCGCTTAGATAATACTGTTCAGCATTTTCGAGTTTTTCACGTACAGTCACACAGATCACTCCTTCCGGCTATTGGTCATTCTGTCTGGAAAAGGCTTTTCTGAGGAAGCACATCTCCGCCCATAACGCAGGTAAGTCCGATACCGTGAGGCTCGGTCTGCTGGAATGAGAAGATATAGGCACTGCTGTCAATGAACATAATGCCATTGGTGTACGGCTCGGTGCTTCCGCCTGAGAACATGATCTTGCCATTATAAACGGCAGAACCGGTGTTATATGTTACATCAGAGTTGTTGACGAATCTGAGAGACGGCTCGGAATATCCGCCCCAGTCTGTATATGTCTGCCAGAATGACGGAACAGAGGCGCTTTCAAAGTAATTGAAAACAGTCTTGTAGCCTGAGAGATCAACTGACGGAGTATTTGGAGTTGAAGAACCTCTTGCACCTGCGAAAATTGACGGAAGGTCAGCGGCAAGTGCCTGATATTCGGCAGTTTCCTCAGCATTAGTCGGATCATACTGCACATCTGACGGACGGCAGGCGAACACGAACTGATCTCCGCTCATACCGATGAGCGTGCTTATATTCTCGCCGAGAGGAAGCTCGTTTATATTTTTGTGAACTATGGAGAACAGCAGACCTGAGCCTTCCTGATTATCCCATGATTTTTTACAGTAGGCTTTCTCATTGGCGAGGACGAATCTGTCCTTCCAGCTATCGGGGAAGGTCATCATGAGAACTCCGCCGCTGTCCCAGACTATTTTTTCGGGGGGAGCGGTAGTAGGAGCTTCGGTAGTCGGAGCTTCAGTTACCTGTTCAGCCGCTTCAGCAGGAGCGCTTTCGGCAGCAGTTGTCTCAGCAGCTACATATGTAGATAATTCAGCAGTTGTTGCAGCTTCGGGAGCGGTTGTCACAACATTGAAGTTTGTCGTTAACGACGGACTTTCCGTGACAGGCTGTTCATCTGTGACAACAGGAACTTTGTTGCTGCCGCAGGAAGAAAGAAGCAATACAGAGCCTAAAGCTGAAATGAGTAAATGTTTTTTCACAGAAGTTTCTCCTTAAATGTTTCTATAATACTTATACTGCGGAAAACCTGAAATACCTTTATTTTATTTCTGAACTGAAGAAAAATCTTCAAAAAGCTCACCTTTATCAACAATTTTTGCGCTTCCGTTGGTAACTTCGGTCAGTTCCTTGACAAGAGCATCCATTTTCTCTGTGAGAACGAGTATTTCAAGTGTAACTTCGTCGGCAAAATCCGAATTGACGGTGATAGTATCAAAATTCGGCAGAAGATAGGATATCTTGCCGTACATACCGTAATTGGAAGTGATAGTAAGTCTGTGACAAAGGCACATATTCATTGTATGTGCGGCTTCACAGGCGAGGGTGGCTGCATGGGAATAAGCTCGGACAAGACCTCCGCCGCCGAGGAGGATACCGCCGAAATAACGTGTAACGACTACGCATATATCGGTAAGGCCACGTTTTTGCAGAACGTCCAGAACAGGTACACCGGCAGTGCCCTGCGGTTCGCCATCGTCGGAATATCGGGAAATATTGTCCTGACGGAGGATGTACGCATAGACGTTATGCTTAGCTTTGCGGTGCTTGGCTTTTATGGAATTAACGAAGTCAACAGCTTCGTCATTTGTTTTGACAGGGGCGATGTAGCCGATGAACTCAGAGCGCTTTTCAACGAATGAGGCTTCGGCAGGTGCAGAAATTGTGAAATAATTCATAATTTTATCTGAAAGTAGGAAAAAAAGCCGCTCTTATGAGCGGCTTATTAGAATTACTTATCGAGATTGAAACGCTTCTTGAATCTGTCAACACGTCCGCCGGTATCTACCAGCTTCTGCTTGCCGGTATAGAAGGGATGGCACTTGGAGCAGATTTCAACCTTGATGTTCTCCTTTGTAGACATAGTCTCAATAACGTTACCGCAATGGCAAGTAATTGTAGTCTTTACAAAGTTAGGATGGATTCCCTCTTTCACGATTGTCACCTCTTTCACAGATTTTTTTGTATCCGTGCAGCCCATCAATTCCCTTAGACAGTAGTGCAGATATACATTACAGTTATTAATTATATCACTGATTTCTGATATTGTCAAGCACTTTTAGAAATTTTTATTATTTAACTTTAGCGACGGTATACCCATCGATGTTATATATCTTTACATGATCTGTCTCTGTCACTGCATCTTCCTTGTTTAAGAAGACGTACAGAGCATCAGTTCTGCCGCTTCCTTTCTGCAATTGTTCATATTCCTTCTCGGAATAGGCGATGACTGACGGAAGATCCATTCTTGCAAGGTAGAAACTGCTGAGAGTGAGATTTTTTTCAAGGGCAAGCTGAGCAAAGTCGAAATAAGTCTGCATATAAAGTCCGAACGAATAACTCATAGGAACGAAGATTATCTCATTTGTATCCTTGGTCAGCTCGTCCCATTTCGGATCTTTCAGCGCAAACTCGTAAGCAGGCTGCCGGGCATACTGATCGTGGAGGGTAATACATCTGTCACGGAGATCAAGTCCCTGCAATGCGAAACACAGAGCAACAGCGGCAATGGCGGTTTTTTTCGGAAGTTTTGATACTAACCAGAGCGTTGCAGTCATAACAAGAACGGCTGAGACCCAGATAAATCGTCCTGATGCACGGAAAATGCTCAGTGCCCCATGTACATAGTAAGGAAGCGGTATCTCCAGAAGAAGCCTGCCGTTCAATGTGATCCTGTTGCTGACCGCCCAGCAGAAACTGATAGCGAAAACAGCAAGGAATGCGATGATCTCAACATTGTGTTTCCTGATAAGGGCAGATGCGGATTTTACGAAGCTGTCCTCTTTCTGCTCGATCTTGCTGAAAAGTACAATAATAGCAAGAAATCCGCAGATTATCATACCAAGACCGAGATAGCCGAAACCTTCACCCTGCCCATCAAGACAGTTGAGCGGCAGAAGGAATTTTGAAACGCCAGCGCTGTTGAAGAAGGTGTTGAGGTTGGATGAGTAGATGCCGAAACCTCCGTCAGCGTAGCCGCCTTTGCCATAGAATGCGCCGATAACGAACATAGTCAGCAAAGTTGAACACACAGATGCAACGAAAACAGCAATGGCTTTTTTCAGTTTCTTATCACGGAAAACTGTGAGTATGACATAACCTGCCATGAGCATAAAAATCATCGGTATGAAGTAGGTATGTATTAAAACGGCAAGCATACAGAGAAATGCCCAGAGAAGAACCGGAGTGGTTTTCCGCTTGTACTCTCTTTTATAATCGAGGCAAAGTATCATTGCTGCCATAAAAAGCCATATTGCACCGAGAGAATTGTGATGAGTGATACGCTCCGTAGTCGGAGGAAAAGCTGAGTAAAACAGCGAACCGATGGAAGTGAACAGAATGTTGGGGTTGAGTCTTTGCAGCATAAGTGCGCTGATTCCGCCGTTGAGAGCATAGCAAACAACTCCCCACAATCCGAGATACTGGAACGTATCAGGGAGAATTGGCGAAAGCAGTTTGAATATCAGACCGAACAATGGGATCGAGTCTGAGAACATACAGGAAACAGCACCGTCGCAGGTTACTCCTTCAGTCAGTCCGATGGGGAATGTCCACGGTGTCTGCCTGAAAAATACCCATCCGAGGTGATGCTGTGTGGAATCGTCAGGAGCGGCAAACAGCCAGTTAGTATTAGTCGGTACGATGATGGAAGTGCCGAAAATGGTGATGAATACAATAGCACCGAGAATCGCACCGATCAGGAAAGTAAATGTATTTTTCTGTTTTGTCATAGTATATCTCCGTTCTGTAAAAATCTTTTAAAATTATACCACAAGATATAACTAATGTCAAACAGAAAAGGCGGACATTTCGTCCGCCTTGTGATTATTTCATGCTCTTTGTAAAATCAGCGTAGATCTTCTGCTCAATGACCTCAGCAGCAGCACGGTCAGCAGCCCTTGCTGTGATGTAAGTCTTGATCTTTGGCTCTGTACCTGATGGACGAATTATAGCCTTGCATCCGTTCTCCAGATAGAAAGCAAGAACATTTGACTTTGGCAGAGTAAGCTCAGTTACCTCACCTGTGAGGATGTTCTTTGCAGTGCTTGCCTTGTAGTCCTCGAAACGCTCTACCTTCAGACCGCCGATCTCAGCAGGATGTGAAGTGCGAAGCTCAGTCATGATCTCGTTCATTCTGTTCATGCCTGCTGCGCCCTCGAACTCAAAGCTGTAAAGAGTCTGGAGGAACATACCGTACTTCTTGTACATATTCTCACGAGCCTGCATGAGAGTGATGCCCTGTGTGCGGTAGTATGCAGCCATTTCGCAGATAAGCATAGAAGCGTTTACAGCATCCTTGTCACGCACATAGCCGCCTGAGAGATAGCCGTAGCTTTCCTCAAATCCGAAGATATAGCGGTTTTCCTCGCCTTTAGACTCAAGGAGACCGATCTGCTCGCCGATAAACTTGAAGCCTGTGAGAACTTCGATGATCTCAACGCCGTAATCCTTAGCGATGAGGTTTACGATATCAGTTGTAACGATGGTCTTGACAGCGACAGGATCCTTTGGCATTGTGCCCTTCTTGGTTCTCTGACCGCAGATGTATTCCAGAAGCATTGCACCGACTTCGTTGCCTGTAAACAGAGCAAATCCGCCATTGCCGTCAGGAACTGCGATACCTACACGGTCACAGTCGGGGTCGGTTGCAAGAAGAAGATCGGGCTGAACCTTGTTGCAGTAATCAAGACCGACTTTGAGAGCTTCATGGATCTCAGGGTTCGGGTATGGGCAGGTCGTGAAGTTGCCGTCAGGATTTTCCTGTTCCTTGACAACAGTAACGTCTGTGATGCCGATGCGCTTGAGGATCTCACGAACAGGCTTGTTTCCTGTGCCGTTGAGCGGAGTATAAACCACTTTGAGACCGCTTGAAGCGCAGAGATCGGTGTTGATGCCCTCAGCGAGAACATTCTTGTAGAAGTCCTCGATAACGTCATCACCGATGTAGGAAATATTTCCCTTAGCAACTTCCTCGTCGAAAGAAGAAGTCTTGACGCCGTTGAAAATATCGAGAGAATTGATTTTTTCAATGATTATCTCAGCACCTCTGAGAGTGATCTGACAGCCGTCCTCGCCGTAAGCCTTGTATCCGTTGTACTTAGCAGGGTTATGGCTTGCAGTTACCATGATACCGCCCTGGCATTTAAGCGCACGAACAGCGAAAGAAAGGCAAGGAGTAGGCATAAGCTCCTTGTAGATATGTACCTTTATACCGTTAGCAGCGAAAACCTCAGCAGCAGCCTTTGAGAAAACGTCAGACTTGATACGGCTGTCATAGGAAATTGCAACGCTGGGGTTCTTGTATTCCTGATTGAGGTAGTCAGCGAAGCCCTGTGTAGCTCGTCTGACGGTGTAGATATTCATACGGTTGGTTCCTGCACCGATCACACCTCTGAGACCGCCTGTACCGAACTCAAGGTCACGGTAGAACCTGTCTGATATAGCCTCATTATCCCCCTTGATCTGTGCAAGTTCCTGCTGAAGATCGGGATCTTCCTTTGCATTTTCGCACCAGAGGCTATAAAGTTCCATTTCGTTCATAAAAAATACCTCCCAAATCCAATATATGACCATTATAACATATTTTTCCGACTTTGAAAAGTCCCTTTTCGGCTTTGTAACAAATTTTTATATTTTAATAAATTGAAAAATGCGGATAAACGGCAGTATTCTGCGATTTTTGAAGTTGGTCAGTTTTGGTACTAATAGTCAGGAGGTCAAAAATTGCGGAAAAATTTTTCAGCAGTTGTCATTTATTTGCTTTGAAATGTTATAGATTTATAAGAAAAATGCTGTTTTTGCTCCAAAATAACTATCGGTCAGTTTTATTAGTATAGAAAAAAGCCACGGCAAATGCTGTGGCTTTGATGCGGCTTTTAGCTGTGAGTTTTTATGTAAACTGCGATAGGGACTGCTTCAAAAATGAGTCCGATAATACTCATCAGAAGTGCAACTGAAAGGTCGCTGAAAATTATTATGATATTTTCGGGAGAGTTTCGGTCTACCTTAATTTTTATCCTGTCACCCTTCTTCCATTTGTGTATACTGAAAGAAACGTGTATCTCCTGCGTGTATGGTTTATTTTTGTATTCGTAACTGATAATGTAATAGTCATAACTGCCGTTTGAATGCTGGAATTCCTTTATATCGGTGATCTCGGCAGTGGTGATGTAAAAATTATTTCTATTACTTATTGCGTTTATCAGCAGTTTTATGCTCCTGTTGAAGAAGATGTAACCAATGCTGAGTAACCACACAATAAGAACGATCAACGATGGCACTTTGATGAGCTTATAATCTTCCGCTATTCTGTAAATAAGTGCAGCGATCAGCATAAATCCCATGACTGCTATCTCTGCGTTGGTGAATTTTTTATACATAAGTTCCTCTGTTGTATGTAAAAACCGCAGCATTTGCTGCGGCCAGCTTGTCGAAAAAGTCATATTTTATTAAGGGGACGCCCTCTCGTGCAGGGCGT
>JAEDMD010000061.1 GCA_016303195.1 Oscillospiraceae bacterium
TGATCCCTTTGGAAACCCGATGTTTGAGTTTCAGGCTTGATTCAAACTTTTTTGGCAGTCCTTTTCAATTTTCAGCGAAACTGACACAATAACTACGAATTCCAAATTAAAAGGGGCGCTCGGATAGCGCCCCTGCAAAATTATTTTAGTGAGTTCAGCTTCTTCTGAAGCTCTATCATGTGGTTACGGCAGGCGGTTATCTCGCCCGTGTATTTGTTGAACCACTCAACATCCGATTCGTCAGGCTGTTCCTGCAAAAGGATCGCCTGAACCAGCGCCGACTGTGAACGTGAGCGCTTTCTCTCAATCTCCTTTATCGTGGTCATACACAGCTTTATTTCCTTTTTAAGTCGCCTTTTTTCGCCCATGTTCTTTCCTCCTCACGGCTCAATGGCCTTTTTTGTTGACAGACCCGACTATCTCGTCCGCCTCGTCATATCCCTTGTCAAGATCGGCATTGATGTCATTCACCGCCGTGTCAAGCTCTTTCAGCTTTTCACGCATCTGTTCGGGATATTTCATCAGACAGGTGGTTATCTCATTGACAGTCTGCTTCTGCCTTTCGGGTATATCCATCAGGAACGCAAAGGCATTTGCGGCACTCATATCGCTTACGATACGTGTGTACCGCAGGTCAAGATCGCCATCTGCGTTCACGTAAGACTGTATGTCCTCGCTGACTTTTTGCAGGTTCGTCCTGTACTGACGGTGGTATGTCTCCTGCACCCGTCTTGTTTCGTCGATATACAGAGCAATGAATACCAGCAAAGCCAGAAATGTTATACCAAAGAGAATGAGCGCTCTAATCATTCTCCTTTTCATCAGTTTTTCCTGATTCAACCGTATTCACCTCATCTTCTGCGGTAAAGCCTGTTTCGGCAAGTCTGCGCTTTTCAGCCTCGATGGCCTCACGTATTGCCGCTTCACGCTGTTTTTCCGCAATTTCTTTCTGTTCCTCAGCGGCTTTTCTGCCCAGCTTCATCAATGACCTTGTTTCATAAAGGGCGATCACCGACATTGTTATCATCACCAGCAGAAGGAGAATTTTCCTTGCATTTGCGAAACTGCTGACCCACATGAAAAATCTTGCCTTGCCCGTGTATTTTCCCACGATGCGCTCAGGCGAAACGCTCACGCTGTCGTCAACGGGATTTGCGTCACCTCTTGTGATGAATCTGCCGTCGGGCTCAATGCCTGCGATCCTGTGAGTCACAAGCAGTCCGCTGATATCGCTCTGCTCGGAGTAGAACGAAATGATATCGCCCTTTCTGAGAGTATCGGTATCAGTCTTTTCGACGATAATATAATCGCCCACATGGATGGACGGCTCCATACTTCCCGTAACGACTTTGAGAACGCTCTTTCCGAACACGTTCACAGCCTTTCCACGGGCGGAGCATATCATGACGTAAGCGGTGAAAATAACTGATATCGCCAGAATCACGCTCACAATGATGTTTGATATCTTAGTGACCTTTTTATTTTCTTCTTCCTTTTCGGAAGCAGATGAAGCCGCCTTTGCTTGTTCCTCATTCTGTCTGAGAGCATCTGCAAATTCCTTTCTCTCACGGCGGCGTGTCTCAACGGCACGAATAGCCTTGCTGAACAGATTTACATGGTACTCTCTGTACAGGCGCTTCATCTCGATGTCTATCTCACGCTGTTCCTCAGGAGTTCTCACAGGCGGAGTATAGGCAGGTTTCGGCTTGTTTTTCTGCTCGATGCGCTTTTTGCGCTTGAACTTCATATCGCTGATAAAGCGCATAAAGTCGTATTTCAGGCTGTGGCCGTACTTTCGGTAGTAGACCTCCATATCCTTTCTTGCCTGATCTTCCGCATCCTTCTGAGCCTGCTTTGCCTTTTTCTCGGCAAGGAGCTTCTTGTACAGCGGATTATCCGTATCCTCGTGTATAACACCGAAAACGACTGCAAGGATATGGCGGATGAGCCTGATGAGGACGTAGATGGGATTCCATGAATATTCACGGTATATCTCCTTAAAGGGCTTATTCTCGAAATGCTGTCTTTCAGCTTTGAGACGCTGAGCCCGTTCAGCCTCGGCTCTTTCCTTTTCACGCTTCTGCTGTTCCAGCTTCATACGTGCGGCAACAGCACGGGGATCTTCGATGCTTTCCTCGTCGGGATTCTCCTCCATAGCGGCTCTTGCTTCCTCGATCTCCTCCTCGGTGACTTCTTCGTAAGCCTGCTTTTCAAGCTCAGCCTCATCGGGAGCATTGTTGAGAGCATCCTCATCCATTCCCTCAGCACCGCCAAGCTCGGCACGTGCCATTTCCTTGTTTTCTTCGATTTTTCTGCGTTCAGCCTCGATGCGTTCTTCTTCCTCACGCTTCAGGCGTTCTTCTTCCTCACGCTTACGCTGTTCTTCCTCACGTATGCGTATCTGCTCAAGACGGGCAAGACGCTCCTGTTCGAGACGTTCACGCTCACGCTCCTCAGCCTCCTGCTCGGCACGTTTCTGCTCAAGCATTTCCTGAACACGGCGTTCTTCTTCCTCTTTCTCGATGCGTATGCGTTCCAGTTCGGCACGGCGAGCTTCCTCGATGCGCTGTTGTTCACGCAGACGTTCTTCCTCCTCGGCACGTATCTTAGCTTCTTCGAGGCGCTTTTTCTCCTGCTCTGCGATATAAGCAGTCTCGATATTTATGACCTCGGTTATCTGCTCGAACATGAGAGTAAGGTCGGGAGGGAGTTTCTTTTCCAGCTTGAAATCCGCATCGGAAGCGATATATCCTGCCACAGCCTCGGCGGTGACGCTGTAATCAGCCGTCAGTTCATTGTCAAATTTCTTGACTATCTTCGGGGACATGGGCTTCAGCTTCCGTGATTTCAGCTCTTTCAGCTTGTCGGCATTGTCTGCGTTCATGTATGAGCGGAACAGCAGAAGATTCAGGGCGACCAGCTTGTAAAAATCATTAACATATGCCTTTTCAGGCTGTACAGCGGTATTCTGCACATTTATCTCATAGCCCACCTTGTCGTAGCTTTCGATGTACTGCCACAGTGTCAGACAGGCTTTGAGGTCAACATTCTTCATGATGGCATTGGTACGCATAACAGGCGGACGGATGTAGGTATTTCCCAATGTCTGGCAAAGGACAGAGCCTTTGTAGCCTTCGATGGCTTTTTTCAGCTTTTCGACTCTCTGCCATACGGTCATGCCGTTGGAATCGTAGGAATCGAGGCTGTCAACAGTCTCTATCTTCACATCCACTTTCATTTTTCCGCCCTTGCCGTCCTCCAGCACAGTATCGTAGCCGAGGGAGAATACCTCCTCATCCTTAGCCACCTGCGCCAGCTTCTCGTAACGGGTATTGATGAAGATATACAGCCTGTCCACAAGAGTATTGACGAACTTGTTCTCATAGGTCATGAGACTTTCTTCCTTGTGGACATTGAGTATCTTTGACGGAGTTATCTTGCCCGTTTTCCTGTCGATGCTCTGTATGAGGTCGGTATGCTGGGCAAGGTGCTTGACGGACTCGACGGTTATTTTCTTGGAAAGAGCGATCGGCACGACTTCCTCAACGTCCTCGATGGTTCGTCTCGGACTTCTCAGGAAGTTATCCACATGGAGGATGCCGTTTTCGATGGCTTCAACCCATGAAACGTCGATAGCTTTCTCCATTATCTTCTTGTTGAAAGCGAAAGTGTTCCTGCTTGCGTTTATGAGAGAATCAAGTGAACTGTACAGTTCATCATCATCAAATGCATCTGTAAGCTCGGAAAATTCCCGATACCATTTTTCATATGCTTCGTCCACTTATTCTCACCTGCGCTTTATCCGAATCAGAACAGCTTCTGGAGTCTTTCAAGGTAAGCTATTGATTCGTTCATTTTATTTTTACCGAAAATTTTTGTTATGTACTGGCAAAGTTCACGGAGTTCCTCACGGAGCATAGCCAGATTGAGAGATTCAAACTTTCTGAATATCTTGGTAGCAAGCACATAGTCGATGCCGTCCAGTTCATCGCCTCCGCAGGCAACATAAACGGGCACGAACAGGTTCATCTGCTTGAGGATACGGTTACCGAAAGCAACTCTCAGCTTTTCGATCACCCAGAGGTCAAGCTGCTGTATCTTCTTGAGATTTTCCTGAGAGATGGGGTACTTGTCGAATGCCTCTTTGAAAAGCTGGTCCAGATGGCTGAATCCCAGATTCATAGGCGGAGTATCGGGAGCCTCGAACGCAACGCCCTTAGCATCCAGATTGATAGGCTGGGCACGGTCATAGACCTTATCCGAGATAGCGAAAGTTGAGTCATCGTTGTTAGCAGTACCGATATACCAGATATTCTGCGGAATGACGATCTTGCCCTTGTCCAGCTTCACAGGGTCGGTACTCCACACATTGGGGACGATATCCAGCTCCCACTCGTCAGCGTTAGGCATTTCGAGGATGGAGAGCATTTCTGCGAAGTAGTACTCGACACGGGCGATGTTCATTTCGTCGAGGAGTATGAGGTTTACATCGTTGTTGTAGTTTGATGAATAGATACGTTTCAGAACTTCAGTTTCGTTGAAGTTCTTGGTAAATTCGTTGAAGTAACCGAAAAGCTCGGTACGGTCACGCCATGAAGGCTGAACGGATGCGATAGTTGTATCCACCTGAAGGAACTTACCGAAAGAGTACGGGAGAGAGGTCTTACCTGTACCTGAGATACCCTGAAGGATAATGAGCTTCGTTGAAGCCATACCTGCAAGGAAAAGACGTATAGTTTTCGGCTCATAGTAGAGCTTCATGCGTGAGCAGGCGAAATTCCTGAACCTGTCAACAAGGTCGGGAAGCGTGATATCGTCCTCATACTGCGGAGGCTCGTAGGTCTTGTAGAAGTTGTCCACCTCGATGAGTTTTGAGAATCTGAAATCCGAGGTCTGGATAACACCGCTTTCCGCAACAGCAGGCTGAAGCTCTGCCCCCTCGCCGTTTGCCTCGCCGTCCGTCAGCGCAGACGCAGAACCGTCCGCAAGAGAAAGCCCCGCCGCACCTGCCGGAAGTCCCATCTGCGAGACTTTCATCGCCATTATCTCGTCCTTTTCCTTAGCCATTTTCATGACCTTGCGCTGTAAGTCGGAAATTTCCTCCAGCAAGTCCTCATTGCTGACGATGGAATGGCGGAAACGGATATATTTTCTGACAGCAAGGACTATCATGAACAGTATGAGCGCATAGATAGCCACTACTAATATTATTGCGAGGATCGACAGCACCCAGCTCAGAGCGCTGTAATCCTGTGAATACTCCTTGAAAATATTGATATAATTCTTGATATTGAATATCTGTTTCAGACCGCTTCCGAAACCACGGATTATACTGGCATAACCCTTGAGCATTTCTGACATGAATGCAAAAAACCATTTCAGGAATCCGTTCATACACTAACCCACCCATCTATCGGGAGCGCTTTCCACGCTCCGCAAACAGCAGTTTACTCTGTTTTCTCTGTTATTTCTTCAACTTTTTCTTCGTCGGCTGTATCCTTTATTTCCTCAGCCTTTTCTGTCACTGTTTCAGCGGCATCCTCAGCCTTTTCCTTTACAGCCTCAGCCTCGTCTGCTATTTTGTCGGCAGCGGGCTTTGCTTCGTCAATGAGCTTTTCAACAGCTTCTTTATTCTCGTCATTGGAGCGCTTTCCTGCATATTCAGCCAACTCCTCCGCATCCTTTACGGCTTCGGAAACAGCCTCGCTTGTCTCTGCAAGCTCCTTAGTTGACTTTTCAGCGGCATCCTTTGCATCCTTAGCCGCTTCATCGGCAGCAGCCTTCTGGCTTGCGAGGTATTCCTCAACGGCACGGCGCTTTATCTCCTCCTCGTCGAAATCCGCACCTGCTGTAACAGGACGCTTTGTTTCGATGAGTGTAACGATGAACTTGTAAAGCTCGAACAGGAAGAACAGCGCCATCGGGATGAGTATGCACACGAAAAATCCTTTCTTGGTGCGGAGGAAGCTGAAAAACTTTCCTATACCGCCGACCTTGAACTCAGTCCATTTTCCGATAACATCGCCTGCGTATGCAGGGAGAGTATCGTCGAGATTGTTGTTATCGCCTCGTGTAACGAAACTTCTTGTGCTTTCAAACTCGTTGATATCAACTATTCTATGGGTATTCTTCACTTTCTTTCCGTCGATGATCGTCCAGAAAGTGATAACATCGCCTTTTTGCAGTGAATTTATGTCATCCACTTCCCTGCATACAATGAGGTCATTCTTGCTGAAAGTGGGCTTCATGGAGTCTGATTCTACTGTCAGGGGGATGAATCCCATAAGATTGGCAACACCGTTGTTCCTGCCCGATGAAAAAACGATGAGGGTAGTCAGGAATGCCAATATCAGGACAAGCCATGCTAACACGTTTACAACTATACTTACTGCCTTTTTCATTTTTTAATTACTCCTTTAAGTTGATTCAATAATTTTGAAATCCATTCCGAGTTTCAAAGTTCCGCCGATGATATTGTCCAGACAATCGGGGTCGTTTCCTTCAAGCCATATCACTATGGTATATTTGTCCTTTGCCTTTGACTCAAAGCCTTCTGCCGAGGTTCGCATTACAATAGTTGAGGAAAGGAATTCGCTGTCGCAGTCGCTTTCCATACCGCCTCCGTTGGATTTTGTCTTGCCGTAAACGGTTTTTTCGCCGTTTTTGTAGACCGCCACACGGACAGCTTCGTCAACATTCTTTGTAACGTTTTCAATGGTCATCTCGCCTTCATAGGAGATGGTATCGTCGCCCGAATTGATAAGGTAGAAGGTGTAGGCTATAAAGCTGTCGCCGTTATGGCTTCCGTTGACCATATCAATATTATCGGGGAGATCATTTCCGCTGATGTTCGTCATGTCGTAAACGATATCCGCATTGAGTACAGCCTCCGCCCTGTTGTATTCGGGAGTCTCGGACAGTGCAAGTCCCTGCTGTATCATATCGTATTTATTGACCTTGACAGTAAAACTGCCGAATTTGTCATAAAAATAAGATATCGCATAAGCCACGGCAACGATCAGGATAAGTATGACCGCCAGAAGCGCAAGCACCCTCATAAGAATGACATACCGCTTCGCCTCTTTTGCAGTTCTTCTGAGTTCAAGGACATCAATAACTTTATTATCCTTATCCACGCTGAACTCTCCATTCTCATTTTTCTTTGACTTCTTTGACATAGTATCTATTCTTCTTTTCTTCCTCTTACGTATCGTTCTGTCATGTATTTGCCTGCGAGACTGCCTGCACAGTATGAACATTCAAAGCTGTACAGGAGTTCCGCCTGTTTGCTGTTGAAAACTCCGTCTGCGATCGGTTCAGAGCCAAGCTCGTTGACGAATGAGATGATAGACCTCACGGCATTGTCCGAGCGTTCGCTTTTGCCGATATAATTTGAAACTTCGGGGCTAAGCATAACATAGTCCACGGAGAAATCGGAAAGTCTCATCATAGGGCATGAGCTTTCTCCGAAATCAGCGAGCATGAAATGGTAGCCGAGGTTTCGCATCTTATTGATGGTATCAGACGCTTCTCCGTCGGTTTCTTCGAGAAGATTTACCGCAAGCTCAAAGCACACCTTAGAAGTAGGTATCTCTTTTTGTGAACAGTGTTCGTTTATCATTCTGATAGTCCGCTGTTCTCTGAGGCATCTCACGGGCATATGCAAAGACAGCCAGTTGAAAGCGATCTCTCTTTCGATGAAGGTATTGCAGGCATCCAGCGCCTGAATAAGTTCAAGCTCGAAAAGTTTCGAGGACTGGTTGGTCATTTCGCAAACGTCACGGAACTTTTCGGGTGTCAGCACGCCCAGCTTAGGGGAGTTGAGCCGTGTCTGCGACTGATAGAAAGCAGTATGTCCGCCCGATATTTCTCTGATGGAGCGGTACTGCATTTCGACGGCACGAAGTCCGCCGACGGTGGTCTGTATCTCTTTATCTGCCACTTTATCCACCTTCATTTCATATATATTTATTATATTATACCATATCCACTCCTAACTGTCAACAAAATATCTGTTAATTATGCTATTTTAACAGTGACGAGAAATGGAGCAGGCAGGGAATACCGCCCTCAGCCGCCCGATTTGGCATGATATTGTATTTTGGGTAGGGGCTGGCGTCCCCGACAGCCCACACCGCAGGTAACATGAATCATTGTAGTGTGTTCGGTTATCCGAGGACGGCCAATGGCCGTCCCTGCAAAATCGTTCTTCCACTATGCACTAAAACACAGCAGATATTTTGTTATAATTGTATAAAATTTTGAGAACGCTTGACGAAAAAATTTGAAATGTGATATAATATATAAAAAGCATATATATGTATGCAAGGGAGTGAAAGCAATGAATGACAACAGCGACAAGGATGTCCGTTTCTATGAACTTCTTGAACAGCTTGTAACAGCTATGACAGATTACGATATAGTAGATATATCGCATATTGAATCGCTTCTTATTGAGATATCGTCGATGTTTCGGCTCTCTAAAGCCGTTACCCATGTCTACCGCAACCCGAAAGAGGAGAAGATGGGAAACGGTGAAACTCTCTGTTGTTATGACACGGGCAGAGAGGGCGAACCTATCCTGACTTTCAGAGTGGTCACAAGTGTTATGTCCATCGTTACAATGACTGCATATATGTCTCCCGACACCGAGCCTCTCACCGAAAGCGAAAGGCAGAAGGTGGAGCTTTGTATGCGAACAACTATCAGCTTCATAAGCAACAGAAGACTGCGTGATATCGTATACGAACTTGCTTTTTTCGACGACAGCGGCTATCCGAACCTGAGAAGTCTCAACAATTACCTTGCTGAAATGATCGAAACAGGCGGATACAGAGGAAAAGCGGCGATACGCTATAATCTCAGGCACTTTACCATTGTGAATCAGGAAATCGGCAGACCCGCAGGCGATATTGCTATCCGCAACCACTTTAACGCTGTAAAGGGCATGATAGGTAAAAGCGGTAAACTATTCCGTCTCGGCGGTGATAATTTCATTGCCATATGCAAACAGGACAAGCTGGAAAAACTCCTTTCATACCTGAACGAAGCCAACGTCATATACAGCACCGACGGAAACAGCTGCGTTCATATTTCCACAAGCGCAGGATATTTCGTTATCCCCGATGATTTCACAGTACGTGCCCCAGGCGATATCATGGAAAGGATAATCACAGCCTTCCAGTATGCCCAGAGCGGAGGAAACGGCCATATAGTCAGGCATACCGACGAGCTTGTACGGAAAAAGTCAAAGAGTATGCGTGTACAGCAGAATTTTCCCAACGCTCTCAGAAACGAGGAATTCCACGTATTCTACCAGCCGAAGGTCAATATCAACACAGGCGAACTCTGCGGTGCTGAGGCGCTTTGCAGATGGTTCAGAAACGGTTCTATCGTACCGCCGAACGATTTCATCCCCGTCCTTGAGGAGACAAATGACATCTGCAAGCTGGATCTGTATATGCTTGAACACGTTTGTCAGGACATCCGCAGATGGCTGGACAGCGGATTCAATGTGGTGAGAGTTTCCGTAAATCTTTCCAGAAAGCACATGATGAATGCAAATCTTCTGCAAGCCATCATTGAGATAATCGACAGATACTCTATTCCGCATGAATACATTGAAATAGAGCTTACCGAGACTACCACCGACGTTGAGTTCCGTGACCTCAAGCGAGTAGTAGGCGGTTTACAGCAGGCAGGCATCCGCACATCCGTTGACGATTTCGGAATGGGCTATTCATCGCTGAATCTCATCCGTGAGATACCGTGGGACGTACTGAAGATAGACCGCAGTTTCCTGCCCGTCGAGGGCGACGGAACGGAAAGCACACGCAGTATCATGTTCAAGCACGTTGTAGCGATGGCTAAGAATATGGGACTTGAATGTATCGCCGAGGGAGTCGAGACGCAGGATCAGCTTGACATCCTCCGTGAGAACCGCTGTGACCTTGCACAGGGATTCCTTTTTGATCCGCCTCTCCCCGTTGATAAATTTGAACAGCGCATGAAGATAATGACCTACCCGACGTATTATTCGGACGAGCAGTAAGTGAATATAAAACAGCAAAGGACGCACATATCGTGCGTCCTTTCAGTCTGTCAAAAAAGTTTGAATCAAGCCTGAAACTCAAACATCGGGTTT
>JAEDMD010000062.1 GCA_016303195.1 Oscillospiraceae bacterium
CACGTGAGACTATCACCGATGAGGGATACTGGCTTGACCTTGATTCAGGTGATATTTTCCGTACCGAGAACATCCGCCCATATAAGGCGATGAAGTACATCAAGACCGAGGATGCGAAGTTTGACCTGTATGCAGTAAATGAGCTTTATCTTTATCCCGGCGGCATGAACAGGAGAGTACGCTGGGAGAATGCGGAAAATTTCACAGCTGAGGAAAAGGACTATAAACAGGCGCTTTCAAAGGCAGATCAGACAATTTCAGCGGCGGTGAAAAGGGCAAAGAACGAACTGAAAAACACCCTTTCACGGCCGTATGCGGCAGTGCTGATAAAGTTTGACTCGATAGAATATGCCGCAGATGGTCACGGTGTTATGAAATGCGGTGATGAGACAATTGCACTCAGAAGTTTTTCAGCGTATCCGAATTCCTGCGAAACTCTCAGACTTGCTGCGGGAAATCTCAGCGGCGGCGCAGTTTTCGGCGGACTTTTCTATGATGCACAGTCACACCGATTCACGCTCAGTCCATTTTCAGTTGTCACAGAAAATGACATCATAAGGCTCTAAGGAGGAAGTTATGGAAGTTAAAACAAATCCCTTTTACGAACTCAGAAACAGACTCTATGCTTCGGCAGCGGCAGGCTGTTCGCTCATGGCTGAGGATTTCCGTCTGAAACGTGCGATAGAGGCATTTCAGCCAATGTCCGAAGCGAATAAGGTTTTCGGCAAGCTGTATGCAATGTGTAATTCTCTTATTTCCTCTGAAAATAAAGCCGCTGATATCATAGACTGTATTGCCCTTGCAGATGCCCTTGCAGTAACACAGGGAACATTCAGCGATGACAGCGAAACTTCACCTGCCGAGCCGAATGATTACATAAAACCTGCCCGCCTGACAGTCAATGAGATCGAGGAGATAAAAGAAAAGATACGCAAGACCCAGTATACCCAGCAAGTGCTGGATGAACGCTTTTTCAGCAAGATAACCGATCCGAGACTGCTTTCATCGTTACTTGAAGTTGCAGGAAAAAACGGAGCAGGTGTTGTTGATATGCTCATAAGTCTTGAATCTGTTTACGGTGAAAAAATAATTCCATTGCTTTTTGATTCTCTTGATCTTAATGAAGAAAAAGCAACAGGCAATCAGATAAGATTCATAAGCAGTGTTTACCGTGACAAGTACAATGACAAATACATCGAACTTGCCGAGAACGAGAATAATCCGCAGGGAATACGTATAGCCGCTATTGAGGCGATGGCATATTCAACGGAAAACGAGGAACGTCTTATCACTCTTTACAAGATATCAAAGGGCAAGGTCAAGAATGCGGCATTGCTTTCACTTGCAAAGATGAATTCACCTGCCGCAGAAGATCCAATCCGAAAAATGGCAGAAAAGCCGAAGAAGTCAAATTTTGAATTCTTGGTTGCATCAGGCGGTGAAGCCGCCACCGAATATGCAAGGAAAGAGCTGCTTTACATCATGGAAAACGGCACGAAGGATAAAGACCCCGAACATCCTTTCTGGCTTGGATTTTTTCGTCTGCTGGACAATAAGAAGGATGTGGAGGATATATTCGTCAAGTGGGTAGATAAGCACAGTGATAAGGATTTTGTCCCTTACAGCAAGGAACCTGATTATCCTTCCCTCAATGAGCCGCTTATATGGAATCTTTTTACCCACAGCGACAGCAGTTTCCGTGAACTGATAAGAAAGCTGTACAGTAAATATCCCATAGTATTTGCACTGTCTGCATTTGTTCTGGAGCTGAATGAGGCTCCTGAGACTGCCTGCAAAAAAATATGCACCGATCACCGTATCTACGACAGGGATATCATCTATATCCTGAGGCATTTATTCTCAACTCCTGACGGCTGGTACAGGTTAAGACATCATTCCATCTATGATAAGGATGACTATAAAAATATAAAACTGTTTACGTCTATACCCGATGATATACTCAACTTCATGACCGATCCTATTGTGGTGTATGATCAGAAAGATATGAAAAAGCTGCTCAAAACAGGTAAGGAATGTGATATAGCCGCTGAGAATATGAAGCAGAGATGCACTCTTTTCCAGCACCTTCTCAGTATATGTCCGCCCTCAGACAAGGAAAGGGTCAGGGATGCCGCTGAAAAGTTCGCATGGAATATGATAAGGAATTATCCCTGTGATGAGGCTATGAGACTTCTGCCCCTTGTAACGGACAGGCCAATGGAGGGCATTGCTTTCAGATACGCTATGATGTCTATGGAAAAATACAGCAGTATCACATGGATATATTATCTCAGAGGCTTCGGACTTCCCGAAGATGCCGTGGCAAACGATATGAAGAAGATGAAAAAATACCTTGAAGAACATCCTGAGTTCAACAACGAGATAAGGATGAAGGCAGTAACGGAGTTGCTCAGATTCTATGATGTAAAGGAGTAATAACAATGGCACAGGAAATTCTCAGGCTGTCGGCAGAACAGCTTTATAAGAATGAAATAGATGCACTTATCGCAAACGAGACCGCCCCCATTCCAAAGGGCTGGCAGATGTCGCCTAAGTCGGTGCTGACATATATTTTAGGCGGAAAAGTCGGTGATACAGTCATAACCCCAAAGTATATGGGCGATAAGCGTGTAGTTGAGATATGCATAGCAACACTTGTGACCGATCGTGCGCTTTTGCTCATAGGCGAGCCGGGAACGGCTAAATCATGGCTTTCCGAGCATCTCACAGCGGCTATCAACGGCAATTCATCGCAGGTAATTCAGGGTACGGCAGGCACAACCGAGGAGCAGATACGCTATTCGTGGAATTATGCAATGCTCCTTGCAAAAGGTCCGTCCTTTGAATCGCTTGTAAAAAGTCCGATATATAACGCAATGGAGACAGGTACTATCGCAAGATTTGAGGAAATATCAAGATGTGCCAGTGAAGTGCAGGATGCGCTGATATCCATACTTTCCGAAAAGCGCATATCCATCCCCGAACTTTCCGAGGAAGTAGCGGCTAAGAAGGGATTCTCCATAATTGCTACTGCAAACACCCGTGACAAGGGCGTAAATGAAATGTCATCGGCGCTGAAAAGACGATTCAATATTGTTATCCTGCCGCCTCCGTCGGATATGGATACAGAAATAAATATCGTCAAGACCCGTGTTGCACAGCTTTCAAAGGATATGGAGCTTAATGCAGAAATGCCGACAGACAGCGATTTCGAGAAGGTAGTTACTGTATTCCGTGAACTCCGTGACGGACAGACTCTTGACGGACAGCTCAAAGTCAAGCCTACAAGCGGAGTGCTTTCATCGGCTGAGGCGATCTCTCTCATGGTCAACAGCATGGCGCTGGCAGGCAGTTTCGGAAGCGGAAAAGTTACCGATTCAGAGCTTGCCGCCGCATTGCAGGGGGCAGTTGTAAAGGACGATTCCAAAGATAAAGCCGCATGGGAGGAATATCTTGAAAACATCATGCGAAAAAAGGGCAAGGACTACGCTTCACTCTATGCGGAATGTAAGGAGCGCAACGCATAATGGCTGAGTATTACGGCGTAAGGCATCTTTCACCGTCATGTTCGCTTTACGTGCATGAATTTCTCGACAAGGCTGATCCCGATATCGTGCTTATTGAAGGGCCGTCAGACCTCAGCGGTCTGATAGACGGTCTGATGGACAGCCGTGTCCGTTTCCCTGCGGCGATACTTGCGTATACGACCGAAGCACCTGTGCGTACTGTAATGTACCCGCTTGCATATTTTTCACCTGAGCTGAATGCAATGCAATGGGCGGCGTATCACAATAAACCCGTGGAATTCTGCGATCTGCCGTCAGGATGTCTGCTTGCTGAAGAATATGAAAACGACGATATACCTGACGGTGAAAGTGTTTACAGTAAGCTGGAAAAGCTGACAGGAATGGACAACGAGACTTTCTGGGAGAGCCGTTTTGAACATTCTGATAACTACAATGATTTTATAGCGGCAGTTGAGGAATACGGAAAATCGATACGTGAATTCTCGGTATCGGATGAACGGAATGAACTGCGTGAAGCCTATATGCGGCGAAGAATAGCGGAATCGGAGAAAAAATACGGAAAAGCGGCAGTAATAACAGGTGCGTTCCATACAAGCGGTATCAAGAATGTGCCTTATACCGATGCAGACAAAAAGCTGATGGATGATCTGAAAATTGCTCCCTCAAAAGCTACACTTATGCCCTATTCATACTACCGTTTGTCTTCACGTTCGGGATATGGAGCAGGCAGTAAAGCACCGGGGTATTTTGAGATGCTTTACAGGAACAAATGCAGGGGAGTTTCCGACAGGACACCTGCGGAATATCTTTCAAGGCTTGCAGGATATCAGCGAGAGCATGGATATTCCTCATCTTCTGCGGAGGTAATTGAAGCGCTCAGACTTGCTGAAACACTTGCGGTCATGAGAGGCGGACGGCTTCCGTCACTGGCAGATCTGCGTGATGCGGCGGTTACTTGTCTGGGACACGGAAGTTTTGGAGAGATATCCCTTGCCTGCGCTTCGGTCGAGATCGGTTCGAGGATAGGTGAACTTCCCGAAGGAACGGTCTGCACTTCAGTTCAGGAAGATTTCATGCATCAGCTCAAAGAGCTGAAACTTGACAGATTCCGTACTGCGGCTGTTCAGGAACTTGCTCTTGACCTGCGTGAAAATCTTCGTGTAAAATCTGAAAAGTCGGCATTCCTTGACCTCAATCGTTCGTTCTTCATGCACAGGCTCATACAGGCAGGCGTAAAGTTCGGAGAGCAGATAAGGGTAAGTCAGGACAATGCCACATGGTCGGAAAAATGGAATGTAAGCTGGTCTCCCGAAACGGAGATACAGATAGTTGAAGCATCGCTGAAAGGCGACACAGTTGAGGAAGCGGCAAGAGCATCGCTGGATATGAAACTTCTCGGAAGCACATCAATAAGCGACACGGCAAACACGCTGTATACGGCGCTTTTGTGCGGATTGCCCGACTGCATAAAGACAGCGGCATCGACAGTTCAGAAAATGGCAGTTGACTGTGCATCGCCAATGGAGGAAGGAAAAACCATCGGCATACTGTCAGCAACAGTCAGATTCGGAAGCATACGAAAGCTCGATCCTGAACCTCTGACAGACATAATCAGCCAGCTTTTCCTGAAATTCTGCCTGCAAGCATATTCCGCCTGCATATGCGACGAAAATGCCGCCGAGGAAATGATAACAGCGATAACGGCAGTCTATGATGCTTGTCTTGCTCATGATTTTCTTGATAGTGAGCGGCTGAAAAAGGTGCTGTCAGAGTTGTCGGATTCTGATGTTGTAAATCCGCTGATATCAGGATTCGCCTGTGCATTGCTTGCTGAAAAAGGCGAAATATCCAACGAAAAGATGTCGGAACTTGTGTCACGCAGACTTTCGAGAGGAACACCTCCTGCGGAAGCGGCGGCATGGTTTGAGGGACTTGCAAGGCGAAACCGCCGAAGTCTTATTATCAGGCTGACCTTGTGGGAAAAGCTGTGTACATTTATAGACGGACTTGACGATGAAGAATTCAAACCTGTCCTAATTGCGCTGAGGCGGACATTTGCGGAATTCACACCTGCCGAGAAAAATGACATCGCTGAGAATATCGGCGAAGTTCTGGGGATTTCCGCAGAGCAGGCGGCTGAGATAATTACCGCAGAGGTCACAGCCGAGGAACAGCAGACCATTGACGAGCTGGACGATTTTGATTTTGGAGATATATGATATGGACGAAAAGCAGATATTGAAACGCTGGCGGCTGATACTCGGCGCAGAAACGCAGTCACAGTTTGAAACACTTGGAGGCGGCGGACTTTCGGAGGAGGACATATTAATGGATTCAGCGCTTTCGCAGATATACGGCGGAGGCGGAAAAGGAAGCGGAAAGCTGGGCGGACACGGCCCGTCATCGCCGATCCTTACAAAATGGCTCGGCGACCTGCGTTCACTGTTCTCACCGATGGAAATAAAAGTCATCCAGAAGGATGCGATCGAACGTAAAGGTTTGAAACAATTGTTATTTGAGCCTGAGATGCTTAACGGACTTGAACCCGATGTTTCCACTGCATCGCTTCTGCTGATGCTGAAAGACCAGATACCCGAAAAGTCAAAGAACAATGCAAGGGAGTATATACGGCGTATAGTTGAGGACATCAACCGCAGACTTTCGGATGATATCAGACGTTCGGTAACAGCGGCTCTGAACCGCCGTGAACATTCACCGATACCGTCAGCGGCGGCGCTGGACTATAAAATGACCATTCGGCGCAATCTCAAAAACTATGACGAGAAGCGTAAAGTTCTTCTTCCCGAAAAATTCTACTTCTACGAAAGATCGGCAAAGGCAGGTGCAAGAACAGTTATACTTGACATCGACCAGAGCGGTTCGATGGGAGAATCGGCGATATATTCATCAATAATGGGATGCATCCTTGCAAGCATAAGTTCGGTTCGGACACATATTATCGCATTCGATACAGAGATACATGACCTGACAGAGCTTTGCAGTGATCCTGTTGATCTGCTTTACGGCATACAGCTTGGCGGCGGAACGGATATCAACAAGTCTGTCGCATATTGTCAGGAGCTTGTGGCCGAGCCTGAAAAGACAACAATGTTCATCGTCACCGACCTGTATGAAGGCGGAAACAGGGCACAGCTTATCCGCAGACTTGACGAACTGAAAAGTTCGGGAGTGAACGTGATAATACTTCTGGCAATTTCTGACAGCGGCAAGCCATGTTTTGATACAGGACTTGCAGAAAAAGCAGCATCACTGGAAATACCTTGTTTTGCCAGCCCGCCTGAGAAACTGCCAGAACTGCTTGAAGCGGCGCTCAAACGGCGCAGTCTTAAAGTTTTTGAAGAAACAGCATATGAAAAGAAATAACAATCGGGCAGGGGAGAAATAATTCTCCTCTGCCTGCCATAAAGATGAAGAATAAGAACTTGTTTGCATATGTATTATATGCTGACAAATTTCGGATATACTAAGGAGTAAAAATGCAGAAAACATCTAACCCGAATGCCACACAAAAGGCACAGGAACTGCTGAATTATCTTTCTGATACGGCAGGGAAAAAGCTGATAACGGGTCAGCACACACAGACAATACCGATGGAGGAAGTGGCACATATCCGTTCCGTAACAGGAAGATCGCCGAAGCTGATCGGCTTTGAACTTCTTTCATATTCGCCGAACATCAATTACAGTGATGCATCTGAGGAATGTCTCACAGAAGTCGAAGAAAACAGGAACACTCTTGAAAAAGCCCTTGAACTTGCGAAAAACTCTGATATCATACTTACATTTACCTTCCACTGGTTTTCGCCGCTCGGCGGACGGGACAAGAGCTTTTATGCGGAAAATACCGATTTCGACCCCGATAGGATACTCATTGAGGGAACTCCCGAAAGAGAGCGGTTTTATCATGATATGGATGTGATCGCCGGGCATCTGAAAAAGTTCAGTGATGCGGATATACCAATACTGTGGAGACCATTTCACGAAGCCGAGGGCAAATGGTTCTGGTGGGGCTCGAAAGGGGCTGAGACAGCCTGTGAACTGTACAAGCTGATGTATCGTCATTACACGCTGGATCATAAGCTGGACAATCTGCTCTGGGTGTGGAACTGTCCTGCTGCGGAGGCATATCCCGGTGATGAATTTGTGGATGTTGTGTCTATGGATGTTTATTTAAGCGAATACAGCCCGACGGACTATGCCGAGGAGTATAAGCGACTTATCGCATCAACTTCCCCAAGAAAAGTATGTGCATTGGCGGAACTTGGCTATATGCCTGATATTTCAACACTGGAGAAATCGCATATACCGTGGGCATATTATATGACATGGTCAAAGGAATTCTGCATCGGCGACAAATACAACCCTGCCGAGCGGCTGAGGGAAATGTATTTCAGCGGCTATGCAGTTACCTGCGAGTAAGGAGTATCAACTTGGAAATAAGAGTATTGCGCTATTTTCTTGCCATTGCAAGGGAAGAAAACATGACGAGGGCCGCTGAAAGACTGCATATATCCCAACCGTCGCTTTCAAAGGAGATACGGAAACTTGAAGATGAACTGGGACATGAGCTTTTTATCCGCACAAACAAAAGTATGCGTCTGAATGAGAAAGGAATGCTGCTGCGAAAGCGAGCTGAAGACATAATCGGAATGGTTGACAAGACCACCGAGGAATTCAGCCAGCTCGACAATATAATCGGCGGCGAGATAAGGATCGGCTGTGCAGAGAGCCATCTCATAAAGTACCTTGCAAGGAGCATAAAGTCATTTAAGGAGCAGTATCCGAATTTCGTGTTTCACATTTTCAGCGGTGATACAGAGCCTGTTGCGGAACGCCTTGACAGGGGACTGCTTGATCTTGCTGTGATCGTTGAACCTCCGAATCTGTCCAAGTACAATTATCTGACAATTCCCGAAAGTGATAAATGGGGAGTTGTAATGCGCCGTGACAGTCCGCTTGCGGAGAAAAGCGAGATAACCTTTGAAGACTTGTATGGTCTGCCGCTTTTCTGTTCAGAGCAGTCCATAAGAGTTGACTTTCCACGTTGGTGCGGAGATAATATGGACAAGCTGAATTTTGCAGGCACTGTAAATCTTGCATACAACGGCTCGGTTTTTGTCAAAGAGGGACTCGGCTATCTTCTCAGTTTCGAGCATCTTATCGGAACAGGCGAGGAGAGCGGACTGTGTTTCCGTCCTATAACACCCGTTCTGGAAACGAGTATGTATATAATCTGGAAGAAATATCAAGTGTTTTCGCCGATAGCCGAGCTTTTTGTAAGAAGTTTAAAGAATGAGTTCGGCTGATGTATAAATATGCCAAAAGGCTGACCCTTCTGCAGAAAGGTCAGCCTTTTTTATTATGTACATATTATTGTATCACATTTACATTAACTCATTTTTAGCCTTTTCGATGGCATTAATGACATTGTCGCACCATTTATCAAATTCGGGGTCATCGCACTGGAGTTCGGGATGTGCAAGGATATTGTCAAGAGCTATCCTTACACCCTGAGCAAAGCCGACAACGGGACGGAAATCAGGAACAGCACGTTTCAGCTTGCGGTTATCAAAGACGACAGACACTGATTTATCGCCGATGAGACTGCCTTCAAGGTCATAGTCCTTACCAATTGCCGCAAGGAATTCAGAAGCGACATGGTATGGATGGAGTTTTACACCGAGTGCCTTTGCGATAGTTTCATATATCTGATCCCAGCTGAGGGATTCGTTGCTTGTTATCTGGAATGCTTCACCGAGAGCGTGTGGATTTCCCATAAGGCCGACAAATCCCACAGCGAAATCGGTATTGAAGGTCAGCGTCCAGAGTGAAGAACCGTCGCCCTGAATAATAACGGGCTTTTCCTCCATTATACGTTTTATCACCTGCCAGAAACCATTCTTGCCGTGAACACCAAGCGGGATGTGGTTTTCGTCATAGGTATGGCTCGGACGTACAATAGTCACAGGGAAGCCGTTCTCACGGTACATTTTCATGAGAAATTCCTCACAGGCGATCTTGTCACGGGAATACTGCCAATATGGATTGGCAATTGCAGTTCCCTCCGTGATCACAAAACTGCTTGCAGGCTTATTATAGGCAGATGCGGAACTTATAAAGATGTACTGATCGGTTTTTCCTGCAAAAAGGCGGTAGTCACGTTCGGTATGTTCGGGCAGGAAGCCGATGAATTCGCAGACGGCATCGAAATGCATACCGCTTATTTTTTCGCTTACAAGAGCCTCATCATTTATGTCAGCAACAATAGGGACAGCGCCGTCGGGCAGTGGTTTAGAGCCACGATTCAGCACATATACATCCCATTTTCTGTCAAGGAGCAGACGGACAACAGCACTGCTTATAGTACCTGTTCCGCCGATTATCAATGCTTTCACAAACAAACACCTCTGTTTCTGTATCGTCATGATATGTGCGATACGAATAATATAACCCAGTATAGCACATTAGTGGGATAAAGTCAATGTGTTGACAGATTTTTAGCAATTATTGATTACATTACAGCAGGGCAACAGCATTTACTTTTAAAAAATATAAAAAAGCGCCGCAGGCGCACGTT
>JAEDMD010000315.1 GCA_016303195.1 Oscillospiraceae bacterium
GGATTTGACAGTGTGATAAAGCATATCGGTCTGATCGGCTGTTCAAGTGCCTTTCCATCGGGATGTCCGCTGTATTCGCCGAAAACAAGCACTCGGTATCCCTTTCGGCTGTATGACTCAATGACAGCCCTGTGCTTGTCATATTCCTCTTTCAGCACAAATTCAGGTGCGCCCATGACATATGCACCATTTTCCATAGTAACACTGCTGTATTTGAATTCTGACGAAAAGCCTGTGACTTTCAGCGGAAGCGCTCCTGTCGGCTCCCGGAAGTAATTCTTCACTGCCGCCATTGTCTCGTTATCCGAATCCTGTGCGGCGGCAAAATCGCTGACGAGCCCCTGAATTTCAGCAATATCTGCATTTTCTCCGCATGGATGCATCTGCGTGACTGACATACAGTTTTCAGTGATAGTTCCTGTTTTGTCAACACAAAGAACATCAACACGGGCAAGTGTTTCAATGCACTTCATATCGTGGACGAGAACTTTATTCAGCGCAAGCCTCATAGCGCTGACTGCAAGTGTTGCACTTGCAACAAGATAAAGCCCCTCAGGTATCATTCCGATGACCGCCGCAACCATTGACTGGACGCTTGCTCTGATGGTCTGTTGACTGACATAATACGCCTGATAGAAAAGCACCGCTCCAATAGGAATAAGCACGATACCTGCTATCTTCACTATCCTGTTCAAATCACGGATCATCTCCGACTGCTCGCCTTTTCGGGATTTTTTTGCTTGCAGAGTGAGCTGTGAAATGTAGGAATCGCTTCCGACTTTTTCAAGCCTTGCCCGACACGAACCTGATACAACGTAGCTTCCTGACATCAGAGAATCGCCTGAATTTTTCGATATTTCGTCAGATTCGCCTGTCAGGAGCGACTCGTTGACAGAGACATTCCCACTGATAACAACTGCATCCGCACTTATCTGGTCGCCTGCCTTGAACACCGCTATATCATCCAGAACAAGCTCTCTCGATGGAACAGTCTGCTCCTCGCCGTCACGAATGACCGTTGTTACAGGCGCATTCAGCACCGTCAGCTTGTCCAGAACCGACTTGGACTTCAACTCCTGAAAAATACCGATGAGCGTATTGGATATGATTATCGGCAAAAATGTCAGGTCACGATATGACCCTACAAGTGCCAGAAGTACCGCAATTACAAGGAAAACAAGGTTGAAGTATGTGAAAACGTTGTCGGCTATTATATCCCTGACCGATTTTGACGGCGAATCAACAGGGCGGTTATCAGCTCCCTCAGCAACTCTCTTACTTACCTGTTCTGTGGTAAGTCCGATCTGCGGGTCGGTGTTGATTCGGGTGATTTCGATCTCAGGTGTTATTTCTTTTGTTTTTTTCATGGTATCCCTCTTTTAATTTTTATAACTCTATTGTATCACTTTTTTAGCAGATTTGCAATCCGTTAACAAAATTTCATTGTCACCCACTTTTCTATTTTTTGTGAAATACAGTTGACATTCTGAAACGTTTGTGATATACTTTAATGAGTAAATATCAGGAGTGATCTTATGTCAATTGAAAAAACTATTTCGAGCAACAGAATATCCACCAAAGAGATCGTTCTGACCGCTATGTTTACGGCCATCATTACGATATGTGCATGGATAAGTATTCCCATCGGACCAATCTCGTTTACAATGCACACCTTTGCAGTTTTCTGCGCTGTATGCATCCTCGGCGGCAGGAACAGCTTCTTCTCGGTACTCACCTATCTACTTCTCGGTGCTGTCGGACTTCCCGTATTCGCAGGATTCAAAGGCGGAATCGGTGTTCTTGTCAATACTACGGGCGGCTATCTTTTGGGATTTCTCCTTATTCCGCTCATTTACCTTGTCGCTGAGAAGATTTTCGGCAAGAGCGGAGAGCACATCGTCATCGAGGAATTCCTCACTGGCCCCGAGGTCTCCGTGCTGGCCTTCACCGACGGCAAAACCGTGAAGCCCATGGTTTCCTCCATGGATCACAAGCGCATTGGGGACAACGACACCGGACTGAAC
>JAEDMD010000316.1 GCA_016303195.1 Oscillospiraceae bacterium
CTCGTCTTTGGAAATGATCGACGACGGCTTGTCTGACGCACGTTCCTTAGCGTAGAGAGCGCATCCGAAAGCACCCATAAGTCCCGATATGGCAGGACGGATAACATTTCTGCCCAGTTCCTTTTCAAAGGAGCGGAGAACAGCGTCATTGAGGAAAGTTCCGCCCTGAACAACGATATTCCTGCCAAGTTCGTCGGGAGAATTTGCACGTATAACTTTATATATAGCGTTCTTGATGATGGATGAGGACAGACCTGCGGAAATATCTTCAACGGTCGCACCGTCCTTCTGAGCCTGTTTTACGGAGCTGTTCATGAATACCGTACATCGTGAGCCGAGGTCAACAGGGTGCTGTGCGAAAAGTCCGAGCTGTGAGAATTCTGCGATATCGTAGCCCAGAGCCATTGCAAAGGTCTGGATGAATGAACCGCATCCCGAAGAACAAGCCTCGTTGAGCATGATGCTGTCGATGGTCTTGTTTTTTATCTTGAAGCACTTGATGTCCTGACCGCCGATATCAATGATAAAGTCAACATCGGGACAGAAGTATGAAGCCGCTTTGAAATGGGCAACTGTCTCAACTATGCCGTGGTCGATGGAAAGACCTGCTTTTATAAGGTCTTCGCCGTAGCCTGTAACGGCCGAGCCTTTGATGGTGATATCGGGGTTCATCGCCTCGTATATTTTCTTTAGCTGTTCGGATATCTTATCAAGGGGCTGACCCTGATTTGAGGCATAGTAATGGTAGAGGATGCGTCCGTCATCGGTGATGAGGACGAGTTTCGTTGTGGTAGAACCTGCATCTATGCCGAGGTAGGCATCGCCCTTGTACCTGCGGATATCGGCATAACCGAGGTCGCACTGCTTGTGGCGGTCGATGAATTCGTCATACTCCGTCTGAGAATTGAACAGCGGTTCACCTGTAACGATATCGTCGGAAGCCTTTGCATTTTCCACCATGTCGATTATATCGCCGATGCTGAATGATTCCTCAGCGGCGGCGGCATATACTGCACATCCGTAAGCCACGAAAACAGGGCCGTCCTGCGGAAATACGGCATGAGCGCTGTCAAGACCGAGAGTTTTCACGAAAGCATGGCGCAGACCTTTGAGGAAGAACAGAGGGCCGCCGAGGAAAAGGACTTTTCCCTCGATAGTACGTCCCTGAGCAAGACCCGAAACAGTCTGGTCAACAACAGCCTGAAAGATGCTTGCGGCAACATCCTCACGGCGAGCGCCCTGATTGAGGAGCGGCTGGATATCGGATTTAGCGAAAACTCCACAGCGTGAAGCAATGGGGTATATTTTCTGAGCATGGAGAGACAGCTCGTCCAGTTCGTCGGCAGAGATACCGAGGAGAGTTGCCATCTGGTCGATGAAAGCGCCCGTACCGCCTGCACATGAGCCGTTCATACGCTGTTCCACACCGCCTGTAAGGAAGATTATCTTTGCATCCTCACCGCCAAGCTCGATAACTGCATCAGCATCGGGCTGTTTCTGCTTTACAGCAAGGAAAGCGGCATGAACTTCCTGTACAAATGGTATGCCTGCCGAATTAGCAAGTCCCAGACCTGCCGAGCCCGTGATGCAGACAGTGAATTCCGCATCGGGATAATCAGCCTGTATTATTTTAAGCTGATCGGTAACAGTTTCCTTTACCTTAGAAAGATGGCGCTGATATTTAGAGTAGATGATTTCACCTGAACTGTCCGTAATAACTGTCTTGACGGTCGTAGAGCCGACGTCGATTCCCAGAGAATATTTTTCCGTCATAGTTCACCTCAAAAATTAATAATTAGTGATACGGGATCACAAATTGTATCGTTTCATTTTTATACATATTACATTATACTACATTTCTCAGAAAAAATAAAGCCCTTTTTTTATCAGAACACGCAAACCAATTTTTGGAGCGATTGTAGGGGCAGCCTTTGGCAGTCCTTGCAAATCGTGGAGCATAAATATAGAGCCTGAATCAGATTGTAGGGGCTGCCTTTGGCAGTCCTCAAATGATCTGATAAAT
>JAEDMD010000317.1 GCA_016303195.1 Oscillospiraceae bacterium
CGTTGCAGGCGGTGTTCTGATTCAAGGAGCGGTATTTCTTTTTCTTGCCACGCTGAACATTTATCTGCTTCAGACGAACAGCCTGAAAGGTCTTATCTACTGGAATATGCGAAAATTTGCAGGCTATCCCATAAGCATTTTTCACAAGGCGATTCAGTTTTTTATGATATATGTTATGCCCTTTGCTTTTGTGAATTATTTTCCCGCCCAGTTTCTTCTCAGAAAGGACGATATGTCCGAATATCCCGAAATATTTATGTATCTCACGCCTGCCGTGGGAATTGTGATGTACCTGCTTGCATATCTGTTCTGGCGGTACAGCATTAAATTTTATAAAAGCTCCGGAAATTGATAATAGCAAACAACGGACTTGCCGCCATGCTGACAAGTCCGTTGTTTTTATTCATCAAAAATTGAAAGTTGTTCACCAACATCAGGCATTAGCTCGCTGATATTGTCAACATTTCCATCCCAGCTATCGACTATCGGAACTGCTCCAAGCTTTATCAGTCCCATATTTCCGGGATATTTCTTGTGGTCACGACAGAGAACCGGGCAATACTCCTTTTTTAGTGCCTCGGTCGCTCCTCCCCATGTTCCGCCCTTGTTGTAGTCGGATCTCACTACAATGGTGACTTCAGACTGAGCATAGATGTACTTGTTGCGCTGCATTGCCATACCTGCATTAAAGCCTGCATCGGGCTTTGCCATAGACATAAGAAGAAGCTTTCCGTTCTGTATTTCGGTGATGACTTCTTTTTTCTTTATCTTCCGTACAAATGAGTCGGAGATGTACTCGATACAGAAGCTGCCGTTTGCAAGGGAAGCGGCGGAGGATATGCTGTCTATTCCCTTTGCTCCGCCCGATACAACTCCGAACCCGTGCTGATTTATTTTGCTGACCATATTTTCCGCAAAGGCTGTATCTTCATCGCCCACCGTTCTTGAACCGACAAAGCCCACCGTTTTCTGTTCAAGCAGAGACAGATCTCCCGAAAAATAAAACAGCGGAGGGCAGCTGCCTTTGAGCTTGGCTTTAAGAGCCTTTGGGTAGCCCTTGTCAGCGCGTGTGATTATCTTTATCCCCATAGATGAAAGCTTTTCCAACTCAAAGGTAAGGCTCCCCGAACGGTCAAGCAGCCTTTTTATTCGGTCAATATCTTCCTCACTGTATCCAAAATGCTGCTTCATGTCTTCATCGGAAAGCTCGGGAATATCCTTTGGTCGAAGCTCCTGAGCTATCATTTTATCGGCAAGCTTCGTCCACTCGGACGGCTCTAAGGGGCGGCAGCTGTCCGCACAGAGATGACTGCACAGAGCCACTATTATTGAAGCATTATCATTCATCATATCAACTATCCTTTTTTGATGTGGCTGCAAGGGCAAAGGGATAAACATGCTCCGCTCCTGCCTTTGTAAGAATATCGCCGCAGACGGTCAGCGTCCAGCCGGAATCCACCATATCATCAACAAGAAGAATTCTTTCGGGAACCGCAGCATCTTCATAAAGGCTGAATGACCTCTGAGCATTTTCGCATTGGAATGAGCTGTTTTCCATTTCCTTTTGCTGCTGTGCGGATTTTTTTTGAAGTAAGCTCAGACAAGGTATTCCAAGCTTATATGCAAGCTTCTTTGCAAATTGTTGGACAATATCGCTGCGAAGTGACGGAACGTATGTAAGTGCTGTTATTCCATTTTCTTTGATATATGAATTAAGAATTACTGCACTCCTTTCAACCAATTTATCGCAGAAACCATTGTCCTCATATTTACCTTTTTTGACAAGCTCGCCATATATAGGGTGACCATAACGGGACAGGCAAATTCCCGTTTCGTTTGGCTTTTCGATTTTTACGCGTTTGGTAAAAGAAGTATTTGCCCATTGTACACGAGGCTCTATAAGCATATAATTTCCGTCAAGGAATTTTGCGGCTTGTTCTATTGCATTTATGGACACTTGGGACGAAATCAGCTCACGATTAAGGCAGTTGGCACAACTTCCGCAGTTCTTTTCGGTCT
>JAEDMD010000063.1 GCA_016303195.1 Oscillospiraceae bacterium
GCACAATCTGCCGTAAAATCTGACTACGCATCTGCACCACAATCTCTGTGCGGTGCTGCCTTAAAGAAATTGTGGAGGAACTCGACCGTAAAAATGTTTTCTCCATGCTGATAAAAGAATAACACATAATACCTGACAAAAGCAATTTTAGGAGGAGAAAAGTATAGTGACAGGAAGAAAAGTAAAAGTGACAGTTGACCGACCTCTCGGCAGCTGCCACCCGAAATATAAGGATATGGTCTATCCCGTGAATTACGGCTATATTGCAGGGATCATCGCTCCTGACGGCGAAGAACAGGACGCTTACATTCTCGGTGTTGACCATCCCGTCGATGAGTTCACAGGAAAGGTGATCGCCGTAATAAGACGCTCGGATGATGTTGAGGAAAAATGGGTAGTCTGTCCCGAAAATATGTCATTCACTGCTGAGGAGATCGAACAGCAGGTCTGTTTCACGGAGAAGTATTTCGCTCATGAGATAATCACAGAGCCTCGTCTTGAGACTTTTCCCGATTTTATGAGATCCGAAAAGAATATAGTTCCGTCGGATCAGCAGAATACTCCTCATATCGAAGGATATTACTACACAGGAAATGACGGCAGTCAGATGGCTTTCTGGGAATATTCGGCAGATTCCGAATCAAAGGAGCATAGCCATGACTATGATGAGTACATGGTCTGTCTTTCGGGTGAGTATGCAATAATACTTGACGGAAAAGAAACCGTGCTTTATCCGGGCGATGAAATGGTCATTCCGAAGGGAACATTGCAGGGGGCAAGAGTGAAAAAAGGCACACGAACTCTCCATGCTTTCGGCGGAAGGCGGATAAAGTGATGATTACACTTCTCCCCTACGACCACAAAATGAAAGCCGATGTAAGCCGATTTTTCAGCAACATATTTCCTGTTTCGGGAAATGCTTTCGGTGAGTTCGTAAGAAACAGCTTTTACGAGAATATGACCCGATATTTCGACACGCTCTGGTGTCTCACCGATAACGGGAACGTTGTGGGTGTGACCGCTATGAACCATATCAATGACGAAAAATGCGAACTGAGCGGTCTGTATCTCTATGACAGCTGCCACGGTAAAAAGCTGGGATACCAAATGCTGATGAATGCTATCGACCATGCACGAAAAAAGAATTACAAGCAGATGTACCTCGGTACTACTGCCCAAAGCAAACGTGCCATCTCACTTTACAAGCGCAACGGCTTTACATTCACAAAAAGATATAACGACGACCTCAATGCCAATGTATTTATGGTACTTGATCTCTGATACATAAGGAGGAAAACTATGCCTGCACCTTTAGCCGATAAAATACGCCCCAAAACCCTTGCCGATGTAGTCGGTCAGGAACATATTCTCGCTGACGGAAAGCCCTTGCGCCGTATCATAGACAGCGGAACTGTTCCCAATATGATCTTTTATGGCCCATCGGGTGTGGGTAAAACTACGGTTGCCCGTATCATTGCCGAAAACTGCGGAATGTCCCTTTACAAGCTCAACGGCACCAATGCGTCGATCTCCGATATCAAGGACGTTGTGGCTGAGATAGGTACATTCGGGAGCGAAAACGGCATCCTCCTCTACCTTGACGAGATACAATATCTGAACAAAAAGCAGCAGCAGAGTTTGCTTGAATACATCGAGAACGGCGATATCACCCTAATTGCTTCAACTACGAAAAATCCCTATTTTTCGGTATATAATGCTGTCATAAGCCGAAGCACCGTTTTTGAGTTCAAGCCTGTTTCAGCCGAACAGCTTATGCCTGCCATAAAACGTGCATTCCGCATAATATCCGAAGAAAACGGCTATGATGTCGTTGCGGATGATGATATAATCAGTCAGATAGCTTATTCCTGCGGCGGCGATGTCCGCAAAGCCATGAATACCGCCGAACTTGCTGTTGTTTGCGGTGAAGCAGGTGACGGTAAAGTCACTGTAACTGCCGATTCGCTGAAAATTCTCGCTCAGAGAAGCAATATGCGCTACGACCGTGACGGCGATCAGCATTATGATATTCTTTCGGCTTTGCAGAAGTCCATACGTGGCTCTGACGAAAATGCCGCTCTCCACTATGCCGCTCGTCTTATTGAAGCAGGCGATATAATTTCTCTGTCACGGCGGCTTCTCGTCATTGCCGCCGAGGACATCGGTCTTGCCTATCCGCAGGCTATCGCCATCACAAAAGCCTGTGTGGATTCTGCTCTCCAGCTTGGACTCCCCGAAGCAAGGATACCGCTGGCAGAAGCAATAATCCTCCTTGCGACTGCCCCGAAGTCCAACAGTGCCGAATCCGCCATAGATGCGGCTATCAGCGACCTGCAAAGCTGTGACGCTCTGGATTTCCCACGGCATCTCCAGAACAAGCATTTCGACGGAAAGGGTGCTGAGATAGTGGGTCAGCATTATAAATACCCCCACGATTACAAGAACCATTACGTAAAACAGCAGTACCTCCCCGATGCTCTTGCAGGCCATGTTTACTATAAATTCGGCGAAAATAAACAGGAACAGTCCGCATTGCTGTATCGGCGAAAGATACTCAGCGAAGCTGACGACCTCTAATTCTCCACGGGTTTGCACTATATTTTATCTATTATGTATAAATTGACAAAAATCCGACATATCCCCCGTCTCGGCGCTTGACAAAGGCGGAAAAAAGTGATATAGTAATTAAGTAATGTACAATTGTACATCATACACGGACGTTTTTATGATATATCTGCCCGTCATGCAGATGTGTGACAGATAAATCAACGGCAGGTATAAGTCTCAGAGGAACATTTCTATGGAAAATAAATCTCAGCTTATTGTTGCCGATTCTAAAATTCTTCCTGAGGTCTTCACAAAAGTTCTGGAAGTCAAAAAGCTGATGGCTCAGAAAGGCGAAAAAAGTTTCGCTTCTGCCTGTAAAAGAGTCGGTATCTCAAGAAGTGCTTACTATAAGTACAAAGACAGCGTTTTCTCCTATGAGGAGCTTTTTACAAGAAAGATCGTTAATCTGCACCTTCTGCTCAATGACAGCCCCGGTGTTCTCTCAAACGCTCTCTCTTTCCTGCATAGTCTGAATGCAAATATCCTGACCCTCAATCAAAGCATCCCCGTTGACGGTGTTGCTCAGGTCAATATTTCCCTCAGACTCTCAAACAGCGCTGACGACCAGCTCGTCGGCCTTAATTCAATCAACGAACTCGACGGCGTTCTTGAAGCTAAGATCCTGTCCGCCGAGTAATTTACGGAGGTTTTCTTTTATGTCAGTTAAATTCGCAGTTTTAGGTCATGGTGTTGTCGGCTCAGGCGTTGTCGAGCTTTTCTATAAGAATAAGAAAAGCATCGAAAAACGTGCAGGCACTGAGATGGATATAAAGTATATCCTCGATCTCAGAGACTTCCCTGATTCTCCATACAAGGACAAGTTCACAAAGGATTTCAATGATATCCTCAACGATGACGAAGTTACCTCCGTTGCTGAGTGCATGGGCGGTGTTGAGCCTGCTTTCACTTTTGTAAAGTCCTGTCTCGAAAAAGGCAAGAGCGTTTCAACTTCAAACAAGGAACTGGTAGCAGAGAAAGGCGATATCCTTCTTCAGACCGCAAAGGAACATAACTGCAACTTCTTCTTTGAAGCAAGTGTCGGCGGCGCTATCCCGATAATCCGTCCTCTCCACCGCTGTCTCGCTGCAAATGATATCACAAAGGTTGCAGGTATCCTCAACGGCACAACAAATTTCATCCTCACAAAGATGTACAACGATAATATGCCTTTCGACGAGGCTCTCAAACTGGCTCAGGAGCTTGGCTACGCTGAGAAAGATCCTACCGCTGATATCGAGGGTCACGATGCCTGCCGTAAGATATGCATTATCTCATCTCTCGTTTTCGGCAAGCACGTTTATCCAAAGAGCGTTTATACAAAGGGTATCTCTCAGGTTCAGCTCTGCGACGTTGCCGCCGCTGACGTTCTCGGCTATGCTATCAAGCTGGTCGCTTCCGTTACAAAGCTCGACAACGGCAAGATCCTTCCCTGTGTTATGCCTACACTGGTTTCCTATGACAACATCATGTCAGGAGTAAATGACGTATTCAACGCTGTACTCGTTTACGGCGACGGTGTTGACCAGACAATGTTCTACGGCAGAGGCGCAGGCAAACTGCCTACTGCAAGCGCTGTTCTCGGTGATGTTATCGAAACTGCAAAGGCAAACGGCACTGTTATTTCCCAGACATGGGAGGCTTCCGATGATGACAGCTTCATCGAGGATTCTGACAGCCTGAGATCATGCTGGTACTTCCGTGTTCCTGCTGATGCTGATATCGACATGGGCGGTACATATACTCATGAGGACGGCATCTCATACGTAACAGACAAGGAAATGACTTTCGCTGAGGCTAAGGCTGAGGCTGAAAAGGTCGGCGCACTTGCTTTCATGCCTGTTATGGAATAATAATATAGGCAACACCGCACAAAGCCCACCTGACGGCTTGGCGGCGCATCTGCTTGCATCTTTTCCGTCATTTTGCACAGAAATTCCTTGCTGGGCGCCAGCCCAGCGGCGTCATTTCTATACAATCTGACGAAAAATCTGACTGCGCATCTGCACCACCAGCTCTGTGCGGTATTGCCTATAGAATTTTCAAGCCATAGTATTCCTGATATGCCTGTCAGAAATACTATGGCTTTTTCGGAGTAAATCATGGACTTAGAACCTTTCTTCGGAGAGGTTTTTCTTTTTTTCGCCATGTTACTGCATAAATTCCGAAAAGTTCCCGTTCACTTTCCGATGCGGATATGGTATGATATTTATATCAACGGAACGGAGGAAAAATTATGTTCGGAAAAGTAAAAAATAAAATGAATGTTACAGACAGAAAGGTTTACATGGAGATATTCAGCGACAGAAGGATATCATACAGGGTCACGGCAGGACGGGCTGTCAGGTTCGGTGAGGAGATAGATATTTATGGTATCGAAGCCGAGGACAGCAGAACGGGCGAAGCCGAAAAAATAGCGGATTTCTCCCCTGATATCGAGGATGCCGTCGCCTTTGCGGAAATGCTCACGGCTGAACGCACAAAGCCTCGTCAGCTTTACAGCAGAGCGCTGAATTTTCTGTATCTGCTGATATGATGCTGAGTGAAAAATTTTTTTGATTTTGCTATGGACAAATTTCCTTTTTTATGTTATAATAACTAATTGAACGGCTTTCGTTCAGAAATCAATGCAAAGGAAAGGAAAACAAAAAATGGCAGAACTTAAATATGAGATCACCGAAAAGATCGGTGTTCTTTCGGAAAATGCAAAGGGTTGGACTAAGGAACTCAACATGGTAAGCTGGAATGAGCATGAAGCAAAGTATGACATCCGTGAATGGGCTCCCGACCACTCAAGAATGGGCAAGGGTGTTACTCTCACAGCTGATGAGCTTGCTGAGCTGAAAACTCTCCTCGCTGACATTGATCTTGATTCATTCGACGAAGAATAATACATAAATACAGCCCGAAGGCAGGAATTAACGCTTTCGGGCTGTATTTTTATTCTTCAATATCTTCAATTTCGTTGAGCTGTAAATATATCCTCTGCATTTGCAGATCAGTCTCAGCTATCCTGTCAGCGCACTGGCGGAGTTCCTCGGAAATTTCGGGTGTGATGGCAGTTGAGGGCTTGTATTTAAGCTGATGCTCAAGACTTGCCCAGAAATCCATTGCTATCGTTCTTATCTGTATCTCCACAGGCGCATACTGCTTGTGAGTGGACAGATATACAGGCACATTCACCACAAGATGATAGCTTCGGTATCCGCTCTTTTTCGGGTGTTTTATGTAATCCTTGCGCTTTATGACGGTGAAATCGTCACGCTGTCCGAGCATTTCCACAAGTGAATAGATATCGCTGATATAATAGCAGGTAACTCTTATTCCTGCGATATCCAGCAGATTCTTACGTGCCGCATCGGTTGTCAGCGGTAGTCCTTTTTTCTCCAGTTTTCCCATGATGGACTGAGGTGACTTCAGTCTGTCCTCGATGTTGTGGATAGGATTTCGCTGATATTTCAGGTTGAACTCATTGTTCAGGATGTCGAGATATGACTTGACCACAGTTATTGCCGAGTCATAAAGATGTGCAAGCTCCATGAAATCATAGAATATCCTTGCGGCTCTTTCCTTGAAGGTTTCGCTTGTTTCTATCCTTGCAGGCAGATTGTTTATGGTGTCGATGTAGAATTCCATTTCTCCCATTTTGCTTCGTCCTTTCTGTTTATATACTATATATTATAGCATAATTTCCCGCAAAGTCAACCGTTAAAAATGTCGGAGTTCTGAAACTATTATGAAAAAATCACGAAAAATGCCGAACGAGTGGCATATCGATCTCAGATGTCGGGGCAAAGCTGTCAGAATGTGCATAGTTAATGAGAATGTCCGCAAAATACTGCACTTCCGGACGATCAATGACTTCCCATATACGGCAGGTACAGACCAGAAGTTTCCCCATTCCGTGAACAGCCTCGAAAAGCAGTCCCAGCTTGTGGTTTCTTTCGGCATTGTCGATCACCTGCACAATGGGTCGGAAATTCTCAGGTGTTCCGTCAAGTATCGCACATTCGCCGTGAGTGACGATGTTGTACCACTGAGGAGTTGAGTATATCTCAGCGCCGAATTCCTTCATTGTCGGATGTTCCTTATTAATGAGAAGCCCCAGCGTACCGACAGGCACTTCCCTGCCCATATCCTCGGATATTCTGCGGAACATCGTGTAATTCCAGAAGTCGGTGCAGTACATTCCTCTGATGCTGTTATTCAGTTTCTTCGGGAACAATATGACCTTTTCGCCCTTATTCAGAAGCATTTCAGCCTGTTCAGCAGAATCGGTGATGAATACTTTGCTGTCACCTTTTTTCGGAACATTCTGCAAGCTGAAAATTGCTGTCAGCCTTTGGAAAACACCATAGGTCATAGCAATTTTCGGTCACTCCCCTTACTGTCAGAGTAAGCCTGCACCTGATGTCACTGCCTGCGATGAAGCGTATATTTCCGATGTGACCGAAGCCACGGAAATTCTCAGGGATATCAAGCCTTCCCGATACATTCCCCACATTCCATTCTATGCTTCCGTTCAGTGGTTCAGGACGCATATACCGCATAAAAACAGGTATTTCGACCTCTTGTCCGATTTCAAGGACAAAGCTGTCGATCTCAGCAGGTATTACCGCATCGGAGCAGAATCCCGTCCATTGCCTGCGAAGTTCATCGGTAAAGAAGGATTTTTCGTTCATAAATGCATCAAGCATACCAACGCTTGCAACTCCCTGTCCCGTGAAATCCTGCAAGTCAAGAAGCTGGAATCCCGATAGCTTTTCCGAGCGCATAGCCGCTTCGATCTCCAGTTTGTAGCACTGAAAAGCAAACAGCCCCGATGCTTTGTGGAAGTCCTCAGCATATCCGAGCATGGATCTTTTTGCGAGACGCTCTCTGTAAATATCCAGAAAATGAGCTTTAAGCGAGCCTGTATATCTGCTGACTGCGTTCAGATCGGGATAGGAGTAATACTGCCCTGTTTCATGGGAAATAACGGGGATAGTCGGTGTCAGCTCCTCAGCCTGCTCCGCCTTGACTTTGACCGTTGAAGTTTCACGCTGTATCTCGAATTCCTCGGCATTTCCGCCATTATCGGAATGTTCGCAGAATTCCCCGTCAAAGCTGTGAGATGTGTTCGGGGCATCAGTCTGCACGAATCCCAGCGGTGCATCGCACTGAGCATATGAGCCACGGATAAGGCGTTTTTTCCCGAAACGCACTCCCGTAAAGAAGTCGTCATTCTCCAGAATTTTCGGCATAAACTGGAAATTATTGCTTCCCTGTGAATAGAGATGTCGGCTGTCAATGGCTTTGTATTCGCCCAGCATATCGTTCATGAGAGCATCGTCGCCCCATAATTCATTGCCGAGAGTAAACATCACAAATGACGGATGACCTCCGAATTCACGGAGGATACGTCTGCCCTCCTCACGGATGTATGCCGTTTCTTCCGCATTGTATCTTTCGTCGTCGGAAAAGTAAAGTGTTCCCCAGAAAGGCAGTTCGGGCTGTAAATACATTCCCAGCATATCCGCCGCCGCAAATGCGCTGTCAGGCGGACAGCAAGTGTGGAAACGATAATGGTTTATTCCCAGTTCCTTAGCCTTTCTCAGCACTTCATACCATTCATTTACAGTTGTCGGAGCAGCACCGCTCAGCGGAAAGAGCATTGCGTCATGCTTTCCACGGAGATACAGCGGCTTTCCGTTTATCTTCATCGTCATGCCGTCTGCTGTGATCTCTCTCATGCCGAACTGAACGGTGTATATGTCCATACTCCCGTCTATTGCGGCTTTGAGCGTGTATATCACAGGCGAATACTCATCCCACAATGAAACATCCTCGCCGAGGTCAACGATGGCAAAGGGCTGTTCTGCGGTTATCCTGTATGCAGCTGTATCAACTATCTTACAGTCGGAGGATGCTCCCCATATATTCACATCCGCTTCATCCATCCCTCTGAGAGTGAATTCAAGGCGCACTGAATGTGACGAAATGTCGGGAAATGCTCGTATAAAAGAAATACCGTCCACATCGCTCAGTCTTACGGATATCTCGCCTGTTATGCCGTTCCAGTCAGTCTGTGTGTCAGGTGACGTCATATGGCCGCCTTTGGTCGGGTAGTCCGTGTTGCTGACCATTATGCAGATATCCGTACTGCCGTTTCCGATATAGTCGGTAATATCATAGATATGCGGGGTACAAAGGCTGCTGCGCTCACCGATAAAGTTTCCGTTTATCCATACCTTTGTGAGTCTTGTCCTTTCAAGGTACAGCTCCGCCCTTGTGCCGTCAGGGATGCCGCTCAGGTCGGTATTGCGGTAATACCATGCGTATCCCTCAAAGCTGTATTCGTCTGTCAGGTGGAATTCTTCCCTTGCGGCATTGTAACTTCCCTTTTTCTGCTGTGAAGTGGTCGATGGAAGGAATATCTCATCATTTGCAGGCAATTCCCAAAATTTTCCTTTAATGCCTGCTTTTTCGCCGTCAATGCGGAATCCCCACACTCCCGACAGGTCGATCCTGCTTATCATTCTGTTTCTTCTTCGTCTGAATATTCGGTATATTCAGCTTTTTCCGTATCTTCTTCGGTGTACTCTGTCTCAGTCTCATCGGGAACGGAAATTGTCAGCGGTACACCGCCGAATCCCGAAACGATCCTGTTTGCCGCTCCGATGAAGTCATTGTTTGCGGCAGTCTGGTTTGCGGCAGAAACAAATTCTGCTATTTCCGCAGGAAGTTCTCCCTGTGTCACGGCAGTAACGGAGCGTGACTTTTTATCCATAAGCACCAGATATCCTGCTTCATTTGCATATCGTCTGTCATAATAATTCCTTGCAAGTTCTTCGTTTGAGACTTCGGAAATATTATTTGTAGCCACAAGTGTAACGCTGTTTGCACATTCATCCAGTGAATTGCTGAATTCCTCAGCCATTTCCTCCGAGAACATATCCGTGTTGTCAACAACGTTCATCGGGCACTTTTCGCCCAGCTTCAGCATAATGAGTATAGCTTCCCTGTAATTTCCGACTACAAGTTCCTTCGTGGCATGATAAAGCTCGTCACGCTCTGAGACCTCGTCAATGAACCGCTGACACTGACCGCTTTTGTAAAGTATATCCGACTGTGTGGCGTTGTTGACAAGAAAGACCATTCCGCTTCCCATGCCATTGAAAAGTTCGTTGTATACCTTAGCGGCATACGCTTCCGCCTCCATTCCCTGAAGATCGTCGGTTATAACGACAGCCGTATTCAGAAGATAGCGTTCATTGAGCATTTTTGCGTACTGATTGCACTCATCAAATTCCGTATTGGTGAGTGTA